>URYA01000005.1 GCA_900551975.1 uncultured Collinsella sp.
CTTGTCCTTGGACAGGGGGCGGGTCTCCATCACGCGCACGCGGTCGCCGATAGCGCCGACATTTTCGGGCGCCGCGGTCAGCGATTCCTCAAAGGTAATGCCCTCGTCGCCAAAGGTGAGCTCCATCGACTCGCGCGCACCGCGGTCGGGGATGGCAAACACGCAGGCATAGCGCTTGCCCACGACCTCCTGGATGCGCGTCATAAAACGGTTGTCCGAGCCTGCGATGGCCGGCTGCTCAATCTTGAGCTCGGCCGTCACCGCACCACCGGCACGGATGAGGCTCACATAGTTCAGGCGCTGCTGGGCACCAAAATCGAGCTGTTGGGCGCGCACGTACAGACCATCCAGGCGGTCGATCCCTGCCTCGCCGGCACGGGCCTCGATATCCTCGTAGGCGCGCAGACAGTCGTCGAACAGCGAGCGCGGCTCGGACAGGACCACGAGCGCCTTGCCGCTCACGTGTGCCAGCGGGCTCACGGTCTGGCCGTACATCACCGGCAAAAAGCGGTCGAGCTCGGGCGTGACGATGCGCGCATCCACCATCTCGAGCAGCGCCGCCAGCTTGCTGTCGTCCTGGCTGGCGCGATAGAGCGCCACATGCATGTTGTGGACGGCCTCGTCGGTAAGCGCCAGCTCACGGCAGGGGAAGATCTCAATACTGTCCTCGTTACCGATGGTCTGCCCCGTTGAGCTCACCATGCGGCGGATGCGGTCAATCTCGTCGCCAAAGAACTCAATGCGCACGGGCGCTTTCTCCTGCGCGGGAAACACCTCGACGGTGTCGCCGTGAACGCGGAACAGACCGGGCGCATCAGCGGCACCGGCATTGGTGTAGCCCATGCCCACCAGGCGCTGCGGCACCTCGTCAAAAGGAATCTCCTCACCCACCGCAAAAGTGGTGGACTCCCAATAGCGACTCTCGACCGGCGGCACGCAGCGCAGCAGCGCACGGGCTGAGGCAACCATGATGCAGTTGTCCCCGCGCACGATGCGCCCCAGAGCCTCGCAGCGCTGCGCCACCACGGCGTCGTCGGGCGCCTGCTCGCGCCACGGATAGTCCTTACGCTCGGGAAAGCGGCACACGTGCGCCAGGCCCACATAAGCAGCAAGGCTGCGCGCGGCGCGATCAGCCGCATCCTCGCCGCTCACAATGTAGACCGTGGGGCGCGGGCGGCGCGCAAACTGGGCGGCCGCCATAAGCGTGCGGCCCGACTGCGACACAGCCAGCGTCACGTCCTCGCCGGCATCGAGTCCGGCCTCGACGGTCTGCAGTGCCTCGGCAGTGTAGAGCTGCGCGGCTATACGGTGAATGAGCATGCTGTTCCTCCGGCATCGCAACGCCAAAAGCCCGCCGGGGCAAGCTCGGCGGGTCGTACGTCAAATACATTGTCTGTCATGGTAGCGCATGGAGAGGACTCCGGCTCAAGGGCAAACCCAGCCCCGCAAAAAACGCCAGGCGAAGATGCGTTCCGCCCTACCCCGCTACGCGCACGCTGGGGCACAAATCTGCCAGCGGACACTCGTCACACTTAGGCTTGCGGGCGTCGCAGATCTCGCGACCGAAGGTGATCCACTGATGGTTGACCGACTCCCAATACTCGTGCGGCAAAATCTTAAGCAGATCCTGCTCGGTCTTGAGCGGCTCCTTGGCATGCGTCTTAGGACTCAGCATCAGGCGGTGCGCAATGCGGTTGACGTGTGTGTCCACCGCAATACCCTCCACGATGCCATACCCCACGTTGAGCACGATGTTTGCCGTCTTGCGTCCCACGCCCGGCAGCTTCACGAGTTCCTTCATGTCGGCCGGCACCTCGCCGCCATAGTCGGCGACGATCATCTGCGCTGCCTCGACGGCATGCTTGGCTTTGCTCTTGTAGAAGCCGAGTGACTTGATGGTGTCTGCCACGTCAGCCACGCTCGCCCCAGCCATGGCCTCGGGTGTGGGCCACTGGGCAAACAGCCGCGGTGTCACCTTGTTGACCTGTGCATCGGTCGTTTGCGCCGAGAGCAGCACCGCAATCAACAGGCGGAAGGGATTCTCGTGGTCCAAAAAGCACTCGACCGGGCCATAGCGACGGTCGAGGCGCTCACACACCTCGATGGCGCGCTCGCGCTTGGTGGCATTGGTCTCGCGTGGCATAACGACTCCTTGGCTCAACGGCACAATAAACTAATGGGCACAATTGTCCCACGTCCGAGACGCTTACGCCTCCAAGAATGCGCCGGTCTGACGGCTCCACAGGCTCGCGTACTCCCCTCCCGCCTCGACAAGCTGCGCATGCGTGCCGTCCTCGACAATCTCGCCATCGGCCAGCACCACAATGCGGTCGAGCGCCGCCACGGTGGACAGGCGATGTGCCACCACAATGGAGGTGCGGCCGCGCATCAGGTTCTCGAGTGCCTCCTGCACCAACGCCTCGGACTCGCTGTCGAGGGCAGAGGTCGCCTCGTCGAGCACCAGAATCGGCGCGTCGGTTAGGATGGCGCGGGCGATAGCCACGCGCTGACGCTGGCCGCCCGAGAGCTTGACGCCGCGCTCGCCCACCATAGTGTCAAAGCCACGGGGCAAGCGGTCAATAAACTCGGTCGCATTAGCCAAGCGAGCCGCCTCGCGGATCTGCTCATCAGTGGCGTTGGGACGACCGTAGGCAATGTTTTCGCGAATGGAACGGTGGAACAGCAGCGCCTCCTGCGGCACGTAGGCAACCTGACGGCGCAGGCTCTGCTGCGTGCAGCGCGAGACATCCTGACCGTCCACGAGCACGCGGCCGCCCTGAACATCGTCCAGGCGCAGCAGCAGCTTGGTGAGCGTCGTCTTACCCGAGCCCGATTTGCCCACCAGGCCCACGCGCTGGCCCGCCGCCACATGAAGCGTCAGGTCATCGAACACGCTCTCGCCCGCTACAGCGTCACGGTACGCAAAGCTCAGGTGCTCAAAATCAATCGCGCCCTCGGTCACTTTAAGCTCGGGAGCGTTCTCGTCGTCTGCCACCAGACGCGGCTCGTCCAGCACGCGCGTCATCTCGGCCGCATCGCCGAGCGCGCGGTTGATGCGCTGCATCATGGAGCTTACGTAGTTCAGGCGCATGGTGAGGTTATAGGTGTAGGTAAAGATCATGACGAGCGAGCCGGCCGAGATGCCAAACCACGCGTTGCCGCCCGCCACGAACACACTCACCACGGCCATAGTGATGACGATAAGACCCGAGGTCGTAAAGTTGCGCTGCATCATGGCGTGCATCGAGACCGTCTCGGCATCGCGCGCGGCACGATCGGCGACGTCGAACAGATCGCGTTCAAAGTCCTCGCGCCCGCAGGTCTTGACGGCCAAGATGTTCGTGACCGCATCGGACAGCACGCCCGAGAGCTTGTTCTGCGCGGCGGACGTCGCGGCTGAAAGCGGCATGATGCGCTTGTACATAAGCCAGACAAACGCGATGTAGACGACCATGATGCACACCAGGATCACGGTAAACGTCGGCACCACCGGGGCGAGTGCGGCCACGGTGCAGATGACCGAGGTGATGGTGGGGATGAGCGAATACACCGTCACGTCAACCAGACCCGTGTAGCCGCTCATAAAACGGCTTGTCTGGCTCACAAGCGATCCGCCAAAGCGGCTGGTATGGAATGTCATGGATTGGTTGGAGAGCGTGTCGAAGCATAGACGCGCCAGGTGATAGTTGCCTGCAATCTCGAGCTTGTAGACGGTGTAGTCCTGCAGCTTGGAGAGGATCTGACCCACCAGGTTAACGAGTACGAGCGCCAGGATATAGGGGCCGAAGCCCTCAAACCCCTGGTCCCCCGCCACGGGACCGGCTTGAACGCGGTCGACAATGAGGGCCATCACATAGGTATTGGCAAACGTCAGCAAAAAGATGTAGCCCGCCGACGAGAATACCGAGAGAAAGACAATCAGCGGCTGCGTGCGCGTGACACCCCAAAACCGCTGCAGCGTGCGGCGCACGGTGGAGCGGCTGAGCGGGCTGGTGCTTCTCTGAGACATGGGCTTCCTTTCGCATCTGATAGGGCGAAACGCCATTGTTGCACATTGGAGCACGCTTCAGACAAGTGCGATACGAAAAGCGGTGGGGCGCCCGCGTTTGCGCCGGTGCCCCACCGTCTTGTTACAATTAGTCCTCGTCTTCTTGGTCTGTGAGAAGGTCCGCGGGCGTGAGTCCCAAGATCTCATCGGCTTGGTCGGTATCTTCCAGCGCGTCGATGTCCTTGAGCTTGCGCTCCATGACGTTGGTGCGCGTGGTAATGATGCCCTCGACCGTTTTGCCCGCGGTCTCGATCTGCTGCTGGGCGCGGCGCAGCGCCGCCTGATAACGCGGCAGCTCGGCCTTGACGGCGGAAAGCACGCGCAGCACGTCGTCGGTACGTTTTTGCAATTTAAACGTCTGGTAGCTCATCTGCAGGCTGTTGAGAATGGCGGCCATGGTGCTGGGACCGGCAACGTTGACGTGATAGTCGCGGCCCAGAGTTTCGATAAGCCCGGGGCGGCTGACGATCTCGGCGTACAGTCCTTCAAACGGCACGAACATGATGCCAAAGTTGGTCGTTGCCGGCACACTCAGGTACTTTTCGCAGATGTCCTTGGCCTCGCGCTTGACCATGGTGTCGAGCGTCTTGCGCGCAGCCGCCACGGTCTCCGCATCGCCCGACTCCTGCGCGTCGAGCAAGTGCTCGTACGCGTCGCCCGGAAACTTGGAGTCAATCGGCAGCAGCACGGGGTCGCCCTCGTCCACCGGCAGCTTGACGGCAAACTCAACGCGCTCCGAGGCGCCGGGCTTGGTGGCGACGTTTTCCAGATACTGGTCGGGTGTAAGGATGTCCGCCAGAATTGCACCCAGCTGTACCTCGCCCAAAATGCCACGCGCCTTCACGTTGCCCAGCACGCGCTTAAGGTCGCCCACGCCGGTGGCGATGGACTGCATGTCGCCCAGACCCTTGTACACGGCCTCGAGCTGGTCGCTCACCTGCTTAAACGATGCAGACAGGCGGTCGTTGAGCGTGCGGGAGAGTTTCTCGTCCACCGTCGCGCGCATCTGATCGAGTTGCACGTTGTTGTCCTTGCGGATGGCGCCCAGCTGGGCATCGACCGTCTCGCGCACCTTGTCCAGGCGGTGCTCGATGCCCTCGCGGTTGGCACCGAGCTGTTGGGCCGTCTCGCGGCGCAGGTCATCCATCCGGTCACCAGCTTGCGAAAACTCACGCGCGATGGTCAGGTAACGTTGCTGCTCCACGGCCGCATCTGTCGTCTGCTGCTGCGCGATGGCATTGGCCGTGCGGCGAGTTTCGGCCAGCGCGACGTTCAGGGCATCGAGCGCGTTGTTGGCCTGCT
This sequence comes from uncultured Collinsella sp., assembly GCA_900551975.1. Lineage (GTDB taxonomy): Bacteria > Actinomycetota > Coriobacteriia > Coriobacteriales > Coriobacteriaceae > Collinsella. The sequence goes on from URYA01000005.1 coordinate 5,351, forward strand.
CGAGTGCTGCCAGCGTTTCCGCGCTACTGTCGCCACGCTCCCGCAACTCGGCACGCAGGCTCTTGAGCTGGAGGGCGCAAGCCACAGCAACCCCCACCGCCACCAAGGCGATCACAACAAGCACAATATCAATAGCAGACATAAACTCCGCCCAACAAACCCAATCGAGCACCGATCAAAACCGCGATCAATCTTACCCCGTCACACGCACGGATCACTCACTGCCTTGCAGACAAATTTCTCTTAGAGCCGCGGACGCTAAAACGCTAGCTCTCCCAGCCGGCGCGGATTGTTGTTATGACATCGCCTAGGCGCTGGCCGAGGGCTGACAGATGTTGGAGCACTTCGCTGGGCGAAGCACCGTTAAGAATGCAGGTGAGCGCATACGACGCCAGAAAGATGACTGCAAGCCCCAGCGGGATGAGCACGATCATCGCCAAGGTGCGCAGGCGCTGGCCCACGCGGCGACGACGCGCACGACGCTTGTCGAACGCGAGCTCCTGCGCATATGAATCTTGCTGTACGGAATAGGCCTCTGGTGCCGATTCGCACCCGGGCACAGCTGCGGGTACAGCAGCGGGCCCGACATTCTGCGCAAAGGGCTGGACTGCCGCCCCTTGCATTTGCATCTCCATGAGTCGTTGCTGCTGACGCAGCATGCGCTCGGCTTGTTGCTGCGGAGTCTCAAGAAACAGATCCATGCTGGCCTCCAAAATCGGAGCATTCGACGCTTACGACCAGCATCCCGCACCGCCATGACCGCGACAACGCAATCGCCGGCAATAGCCACAAAGTTTCTTTTGCTCAAAAGCTGTCGAAAAGCTCAACAACTCCCCTACCAGCACTTTCTCTGAGCTTTTTTCGCCATCAATCTTTTGGACTTCCGCCTTTACGCCAACTGACCAAAATCTAACCAAAAGCTTGACGAAAAATGTGGAAACAGGGACCCATACAAAAACGTGCCGCCCCAAAAAGGGGCGGCACACAATCTTTAATATCAGCTTTTCTGTAGCGAGCATGCGACGACTCAACGCCGGAGCGCAGGGCGGGGAAACCTTTGCCTCATGCGACCCTGCGAAGCCGTGAGCGAGGAGGGAAGGTAGTCCGGCCCTCCCGGCCCAGCTCACGCTAGCGCCAAGCGCTAGTAGTTCACCACCTGCTCCTCAAAGTACGCCTTGGGGTGGTTACACACCGGGCACACCTCAGGTGCCTCGGCACCAACGTGCAGGTGCCCGCAGTTCAGGCACTTCCACACCTTCACGCCCTCACGCTCAAACACCTCGCCCGACTCGATGCGCTCGACGAGTTTGTTGTAGCGCTCCTCGTGGGCCTTCTCGACGGCGGCGACGCCACGGAACTTCTCGGCGATCTCGGCAAAGCCCTCCTCCTCGGCGGTCTTGGCGAACTCGTCGTACATCGTGGTCCACTCGTAGTTCTCGCCCGCGGCGGCGTCACGCAGGTTGTCCAGAGTGCCCGGAACGGCGCCGTCGTGCAGATACTTAAACCACAGTTTGGCGTGCTCGGACTCGTTGCCTGCGGTCTCGGCAAAGATATTCGAGATCTGAACGTAGCCGTCCTTTTTGGCCTTGGATGCATAGTAGCGATACTTGGTGTGTGCCTGGGACTCACCGGCAAAAGCAGTCTCGAGGTTCTTCTTGGTCTGAGAGTTCTCAAAATCCATAGGTGTACTTCCCTTCAACACGTGCCGCCCATAAGCTTTGAGCGACCTTGTCTTTAGGATGCCCTCAAGCCGCGAATTTAAACCTTACAATCCCGTTCTTCAGATTTGAGCGGGCTACACACTCAACCAACGATCGTCCTCGGCTCGGCAAAAGCCCTCGCGCTCCAGGTCAGCTAGAATGCCCGCGATCAAGTCGCACTCGACCGGCCCGCGACCGGCTGCCGCTTCCATCTCGTTAACGCCCGCCACGGCATCAGCAAGCGTAATCCCCGCCGGCTGCCCATCGCGCGCTGCCAACAACATGCGCACGATATGCGCGCGCTTTTGGCGGCGCGAGCCCTCAAACTTGGACTGACGACTATAGCCCGCCGACCGCCTGGACGGATTGGGCAGTGTCTTTTTAAGATACGCGCCGTAATCCAGCAATGCGTAATACCACGCGCGCGGCGTGTCGGCATCATCGAGCGGCACGGCAAAGGGAGCGATCTCGTCGGTCGCTGCACCGGGAGCCGCCGGACAGGCAGCTTGGATCAGCGGCACCAGTTCGCGATCGGGAACGGCCGGCACATCGGGAAAGAAATGATGCAAAAAGACCGTGCGCACATTGGTCTCCAAATACACGCCCGGAAGATCGAATGCAAACGAACGGATGCCCTGCGCCGTTGCCGGGCCAATGCCGGGCAGAGCGACCAAGTCACGCGTCTCGCGCGGAAACTCCCCATCCCAGTCCTCTACAACGCACTGTGCAGCCCTGTGAAGCGCCAAGGCGCGGCGATTATAGCCCATCCCCTGCCACGCATCCAAGACATCGGAAGGGACAGCCTGAGCGAGCGCCTGAACAGTCGGAAAGCGATCGAGCCACGCCGGCATACGCGTCTCCACGCGCGGCACCTGCGTCTGCTGCAGCATGACCTCGGAGAGCCAGATGATATACGGGTCGCGCGTTCGGCGCCACGGAAGGTCGCGATAACGCAAGACCCCTTCCGAACGAATCATCGAACGAAAGGGGTCCTGAATCATAGCTATACTCCTTATGCGGCGCTATTCCTCCCGGCAAGCGTACGCGCAGGCAGCGTACTCGGGAAACGCATCGCGATCGGCGAACTTGGGATCGACAGCCGGAAACTGGCGATGGGCGACGATATCGCCGAGCGAAACGGAATCGAGGTAGTCGCGCATCAACGCCTGGGCTCCGGCCCACAGGGGATGATAGCAGCACGCGCCCATGCGCGCACAGTCACCATCGGGGGCGGTGCAGTCGTTCATAACCATAGGGCCCTGAACGGCCTCGACGACCTGGCGGATAGTGACGTCGTCCGGACTGACCTTGAGACGCATGCCACCGTGGACGCCACGCAGGCTCTCCACAATACCGGCCTGGACCAAACCATGCTGAATCGAACGGGCAAACGAATACGGGACATTGACCTCTTCGGCAGCGGTGCGAACAGAAAGCAAACGCTCCGGATCCTCAGCAAGCATCGCCAGCATACGAAGGGCGTAATCAGTCTTCCTCGATATGTCCATTTTTCCCCTTTCAAGGAATACGAACAGCTCGAACGAGCTCCGGGGCCGAGCTTGTGTCGAGACGCTAAATGACCGCTAGGACATCCAAATGATAAATAGGATATCCACTGAGTGCCGCGCTTGGAGCGAAATGCATCAGATGCGGCCTACAGTGCAATTTAGTATAACCTAACCCCCTGTCTCGTTGAACAGGTGTTGCGCAACAAAGCTGTTGTTCAGACAGATATACTTATTAGATTTTACTTGCGTTCCCGAAGGCGCGGGGATTCTGGGCGAAGATGCACCAGGGCGATTATTCTATCGAAACAAAGTGCATCAAACGCAAAAAGCCACGTCCGAAGACGTGGCTTTAATTGCGTTGGCGGGAAGTACGGGGCTCGAACCCGCGACCTCCGACGTGACAGGCCGGCGCTCTAACCAAACTGAGCTAACTCCCCAGGCAGACGTTCGCGTTTGTTTCCGCTCGCGTGCGCTGCGGGGATTAGTATACACAGAAGTCTGTCCGCCGCGCAACAACTTTTTTGAAAAAATTTTTCGGTCCCTCCGGGAGGGTCTCCGGGGCGAGGTTGTCTAAGGTTCTTGTTGAAGCTCGGCCATTGGCTCAAATGGAAACGGGGGACGCATCTGCATCCCCCGTTTTTGTTGCGGTTAGTCTAGGTCAATAAACTTGGTGCTTATGATCTTGCCGTCTTTTACGAGCATTCTGGCCATGGTGGGGCCTCGGGTGCCTCTGGGGTAGCTGGCGCTGCCCGGGTTGAGGACTAAGCAACGGCCCACTTGGGCTTCTTTGGTTACGTGGGTGTGGCCGTTGATGGCTACGTCTACGGATCCCACCGGAAGGTCTTCGCGGTAGTGGGCTACGGCGAATTTGAGGCCTTCGTAGGTAAAGAGTGCAAGACGGTCTACATCGGGGCCGTAGTCGCGGTAGTAATCGTTGTTGCCCAGTACAGCCCGCACGGGGGCGATGGTACATAGGTGCTCGTAGTCCATCTCTGACGTGAGGTCTCCGGCGTGGATAATCAGGTCTGCGCCCTCAAGCTCATCCAGGAGCGCAGGCGAAAGATAGCCGTGGGTGTCCGAGATGATGTCGATGCGCTTGGCGCTTGCACTGTTCATGGGATCCCTTCCGCAAAAAAACGATTCGGCAGATACATACAAAAAAGGCCCCACAACTCCGCAGACGATGGGTCTACAGGGCTGCGGGGCCAGTGTGCTAGAGACTCAGGGCCTTCTTGAGCGGCACGACGCGGCGGCGCGAAACCGGCACGCGTTCGTCGACGCCCGTAATGCCCAGCTGGATGGCGCCCGAGGGCACCGTCTCGACGTCCGTAACGCACGCCAAGTTGACGATATAGCGGCGGTGAACACGGAAGAAGCCAAAGTCGCAGAGCTTGGCCTCAAACTGCGCCAGCGAGGTCGTCGACAAAAAGCGATCATCGACGGTATAGATGCAGGAGTAATCGTCCTTGGCCATGATAAAGCGAATGTCATCCACGGGAATGAGCACCTTGCGGCCGCCCTTTTCCACCGGGATACGCTCGATGGTCACCTTGCTGTCCGCAACCGGCTTGGCGCGTTGCATGACCTTCTCGATCGCGCGATCCAAGCGAGCTTCCTCGACCGGCTTCATCAGATAATCGACGGCATCCACGTCGAATGCCTCGACCGCATGGTCACTATACGCAGTCACAAACACGATCGCCGGCGGATTTTTGAGCTTATGCAGCGCCTCGGCAAGTTGCAGGCCCGAGGCACCGGGCATCGAGATATCGAGAAACACGACATCCACGCGACTTTCCATAAGCATCTCGATGGCGGAGCGGACGCTCGACGCCTCCGTGATCGTGCCGATCTTGCCCGTTTGCTCGAGCAGGAAGCGAAGCTCCGAGCGAGCCGGCGCCTCGTCATCCACAATCATCGCACGCAGCATAGGGATAAAACCTTTCGTCAACTAACTACGCCGGGCATCCGTCGCATGACGTTGAGCCCGTAGCCTTTTATTTTACTCTTGAATGTCGAAGATGCTCTCTGACAAATCAAGATGAAGGAGCACTTTGGTGCCCTTGCCCGGCGCCGATTCAACACGCGTATAGGAGTGCGGCCCATAAAAGCGATGGATGCGCTCCGAAATATTGTGCATGGCCACACCGGCGCCGCCACCCTGGGGAGAGCTGGCGTCGGGACGGGCAGAGCGCTCGTCAAACAGTCTGGCGGCGGTACCCTCATCCATGCCCACGCCATTATCGGCCACGGCAATCAAGATTGCATCCTCGCCGTCTTGGTGAACGGTCACGTCGATCCTCAGGGCGTCGTCATCGCCCATACCATGACGTACGGCGTTCTCGACAATCGGCTGGATCACGAACGCCGGCACCAGCGTATCTTCCACGTCCTCGGACACATCGAACGTCGCAAGCACGCGGTCCTCGCCAAAGCGGGCCTTCTCAAAGGTAAGGTAGCGCTTGGTCTGTGCAACCTCGCGCGAGACCGGAATAAGCGATCCCGAGTTGTCGAGCGTGGCACGATAGAACGATGAGAACTCACGAAGCAGTTCGCGGGCCCGCAGCGGGTCGGTGCGCGTAAACGATGCAATGGTGTTCAGCGTGTTGAACAGGAAGTGCGGGTTAATCTGCGCCTGCAGCGCACGCACCTCGGCGCGCGCCGTGAGTTCCTTTTGCACCTCGAGCTCGTGGATGGCGAGCTGCGTGGACAAGATCTCGGCAAAGCCCGAGGCAAGCGCATACTGGGTACGGTCGACGGCGCGCGGGGTCTTGTAGTAGAACTTGAGCGTGCCGACGGTACGATCGCCCACCTTGATGGGGGCGATAATGCCGGCGGGAACTTGGTTGTGAGAGCCGTCCGAGCCCACGACATCCACCATACGGTTGAACGACTGCACGATGCCATGTTCGATAACGTAGCGCGTGGCAAGCGTGTGGATGGGAGAATCTGGCAGTAGTTTTTCCTCAAACTCTCCCGCGCAGGCAAGCACGTTGCCCTCGTCGGTGATGGCCACCGTCATGGCGCGCGTCTCGGGCAAAATGCGCCGGCACACCAAACGCGCCGACTCCTGCGTCAGACCGCCCTTAATGTCCTCGAGCATGGCCGAGGCCACCGAGAGCGTCTCCTCGGTGTACTGGGAGCGCACCGAATCGGGATTGAGCGTCAAAAAGATAAAGATGCACAGAAAGATGCACAGTAGCGCGCAGGCAATCACCGTGGCGATCGGCTCGATACCGGTCACCAAGGCAAAAATAAAGTACACCAGCACGCAAATGGCGCAGGCAACGGCAATGATGCGAAAGATTGATATTGAACTATCGCGCTGGGCGCGGCGGTCGATCATTCGGCCCCCTCCAGGATACTGATCAGTTGTACGTCGCGCCAAAGCCCGTCCATGATCTTGGGCCAAAAGCTCTGGAAACGCAGGTAGCTTGCAGCGTTTTGGCGCGCATAGGCCTTTGCCTCACCGATACCATGGCGCCAAATGCGCAGGTAGCCCTCATGCTCGCGGGTAAACACGCTGCGGACCATAGCGGTCTTGCGCACACGGTCGTCGAGCTCGCGCGAAATCCACGGGCCCGGGTAGGGCATGAGTGATGCCGCCGTAACGGGAATGAGCTCCTTTTGATGCGCGGCGAATGTCAACTTGGCCCGTTCGTAGTACCAACGGTATACATCCTGCATAAAGCGCGGTGAGCGCTTTTCGGACTCCGGAGGCAGATGGCGCACGGTCCACTCGTTATCGAACCACACGTCGTAGCCAAACATGCGCATGTTAAAGAGGTAATCCAAGTCCTCGCCGCGGGTGATAAACGGGTCAAAGGCCACACGCGTAAAGGCGCGGGCGTGCAGGGCCATCAGGCCGCCGCACACGTAGTTGGAGCGCGAGATGCGGGTGCCCGAGAGCGCCTTTTTCATCCAACGGTTGAACTCGATGCGCTTGGTCCACCAACGGTGGCAGATGCCCGCCTTGTCCGTGGGAGCCAGCGGCGAGCCGTCGCGATCGTAGAAATAGCCGCTCTTGACCAAGATCGGCAAGCCCTGACGCGTCTGCTGCCCCAACGCATAGGTCGCGCGCTTCATAAAGTCGGCGTCGATGACAGTCTCATCGTCATCCAAAAAGATAACCGCGTCATGCCCCAGCACAGCGGCACAGGCTAGCCCCATGTTGCGGATGGCGCCGTAGCCTCGCAGGCTCACGCACTCGCCCGAACCCTTGGGCGCGATCTGAGCAACCCGGTCTGCGATGCGCGAGGCCTGGGTGTTGGTGACAACGGTGACCTTGAGCGTGGGATGCGCGTCGACAATCTCGTGCACGCGCAGCGACACATCGGCTGTGGCAGAAACGGGACAGACCACCAAAAGGATGATGCGCGGGATGTCACGTACCTGCTCAAGCGAGGCCAGGCAGCGGTCGAGTTCGGGATTGTCGGCGTTGAGTCGCGTCGAATGGTCATAGGTGCCAGGGGCGTTTGCGCAAGCGTCATCGCCCGCCCAATACGTTGGAATCACGACCGTGGCGTTCATGCCTTACCCTCCCTGCAACACAAAAACGGGACGCCGCCAAACACAGGCGACGCCCCGCGACCTAGCTGATTCCATCATACCCACTTGGGCAAATCATTGCTCGCAAGTCGCAATGTTTATTGCGGATAACCCCAAAAGAGTACCGTGGACAGGCACAATAGCCGCTCGCTCCTATGCGGCATGCTCTGCCGCCCGAGTCATGCGGGACAGGCGAACCAGCAGCATAAAGCCAACGACCAGCAGCACACCAATGGAAAGGACGCCCAGCGACGGGTTGCCGGTCAGCGAGGTGACGACCGACACCAGGAAGGTGCCCATAACGCTTGCATAACGACCAAAGATGTCAAAGAAGCCGTAGTACTCGTTGGACTTTTCCTTGGGGATAATGCGGCCAAAGTAGCTACGGCTAAGCGCCTGCACGCCGCCCTGGAACAGGCCGACCATAATGGCAAGCACCCAGAATTCAAAGGCGGTCTTTAGGAAGAACGCGGCGAACAGCACAATGCCCATGTAGGCGGCGACCGCCACCAGGATCATGTTGAGCGTGCCCACGCGTCCGGCGAGCTTGCCGTAGATGATGGCGGACGGAAAGGCCACGAACTGCGTAACGAGCAGCGCCAGCACCAGCTGCGTCGAATCGATGCCCAAAGCCGAGCCGTAGCTGGTAGCCATGGAAATGACCGTGTGGACGCCATCGATATAGAAGAAGAACGCGACCATGTAGACCAGCACGGTCTTGTTGTGGGCGATCTCGCGCATGGTGTGTCCGACCTCGGAGAACACACCGCCCACGATGTGACCGATAGTGTCCTCGGGACCGCGCTCGCGACCGTACTTTTGCTTATAGGTGCGAATGAGCGGCAGGGTAAAGATGAGCCACCAGGCACCAGTGATGATAAACGACAGACGCGTTGCCAGCATGGTGGGGACGCCAAGAGCGGGGCCACCCATGATGAGCGCCAGGCAGATGACGAACGGCACGGTGGAACCGATGTAGCCCCAGGCATAGCCCGAGCTGGACACGGCGTCCATGCGCTCGTCGGTGGTAATGTCGGGCAGCATGGCGTCGTAGAACGTCATAGAAGAGTTAAGGCCGATGGTGCACAGCACGTACACGGTCAAAAATGCCATGGCGGACATTGGGATAGCCTGCGCCAGGCAAAGCACCAGGCCCGTGAGGAAGAAGCCCAAGAAGAACTTGATCTTGTTGCCGGCGTAGTCGGCAAGCGCGCCCAGAATGGGCATGAGCATGGCGATGACCAGCGAGGCGATCGTCTGCGCATTGCCCCAAGCGACCACCAGGTCGGCCGAGGAAGCGCCGGTATTGATGGCGTTAAAGTAAATGGGCACCACCGAGGTATTGAGCAGCACGAGGGCCGAATTGCCCACATCGTACATAACCCAGTTACGCTCGAGCTTGGTGTATTTCATGGACAGGGACCCTTCGTATTTGCCCGATATGCAGTTAATTCATCGTACCCCAATTGTCCAGAACCGCCGGTAAGGATTCGGCAAAGGGACACGCACGGGCCCTATTCCTCGCGGTCGAACTCCTCATCAGCATTGAGCACGCGACCGCTGTAGTTGACGTGACTGGTCACGGCGTCCATGTCGCCGGTCTCGATAAAACGTGCGACCGTGCACTCGTAATCGACCAGCGCGCGATCAAAGACCTCGGGGAAACTCTCGTTCGAGACCTCGTCGGTAAAGGGATTCTTCCATGTCAGATGGCCCAGGTTGCCGGTGCGCTCGGGCAGCTCCGTCGTCACGCGATGGGCAAGGCCGTCGAGCAGCGAGTAGTCGTGCACCAAGCCCTCAACCAGCGAGATCGCGCGCGTCTTTGCGGAGCCGGCCGGCTCAATCGCGCGGTAAAGTCGCTGCATATTGGCAACGGCAGCACCGTACTCCCCCGCCGGAATGTCAATGCCGTACACGCGTCCGGCAACATAGCTCATCAGCACGCCGGCCACGCGATTGATGCGATCGGTGGTGACGATCTCGCCCGCCGGCGGGTAATCGTCAACCGTAGCGCCATCGCGTTTAAGCTGCAGCATCAGCACATCCAGGTCGCTCTCGATCACGGCATGGACCTGACTGCTCGAATCCTCAAGCTCTGAATCGGACTCGACAATGCCAAACTGCTGCTCATAGACAAAGGGATGGGCGTTGCGGTCGAGCACGTAATGAGACAGCAGGCCCAGCGCAAAGGCACGACCCAAGCTGGCGTCGCGCGGCAGCAGATGCGACACGCCGTCGCGCAGGCACGCGAACTGGCGAGACATGCGCGACCGATGCATGACCTGCGCCAGCAGCGTGCAGTCGGAAACACGCGGTGTCAGAATGTGAAAGAAAAACGGGTCGGGGCCTTGGTTGCCCAAGATAAAGGCAATGCGCTCTTCATCGGACGTGATGACGCCCTGCGGAAGACGGTCGATGCTTTCCTCGCCAAACAGATGATGGGTGATAAGCGCGGGCATAATGATCCTTTCGATTTCATTCGATGCCACCCATTATGCCCACCGCGCGCCCATGCCAAACCTGCGATGGTAAACGACGGCACGCAGACCGTCTACGCAAGCCCCAAGTGTGCTTTAACCTCGGCAGCGCGACGGCGGGACACGGGCACCGTCGAGGTTACGCGATCGAGCCTGAGCTCCATCAACCCCGTGGAGCCAATCTCAACATTGTGCACGTCTTCCAAATTGACCAGATAGCTGCGGTGGACACGGATAAAGCCCTCGGAGGCTAGGCGCCGCTCGAGCGAGGAAATCGACTCATTGATCAGGTATGTTCCCTCGGCGCAGACGGCGTTGCAAAAATCGGCACGCGCCTCAAAGTAGCAGACATCCGCCACGGGAATGAACACCTTTTTGCCCCCGCGATCCACCGTCAGGCGCAAAGGCTGGCGCGGAGCGTGGATAACACGACGGGCACCCAAGGCTGCCTCGATCTTGTCGAGTGCCTTTGACAGGCGTGCGTCCTCGACCGGCTTGACGACATAATCGACGGCATCGAGGTTATAGGCATCAGCCGCATACTCGGCAAATGCCGTCACAAACACCACGATCGGCGGCGTCTTTAGGTTCTGCAGCGTCTCGGCAAGCTCAATTCCCGAGCGACCGGGCATGGTAATGTCTAAAAACAGCACGTCGGGCTTGTTCGACAGAATCGACTCCACGGCTTCGGTGACATTGCCCGCCTCGGCAATCTGGCCCACACGCGTATCCTTTTCCAACAGATAGCGTAGCTCAGCCCTAATGGGAGGTTCGTCATCAACCACCAAGATGTTCCAGCCTTCGGACATATGTGTTCCCCTCTTTTTCTCTCAATCCAACCGCGTGCTACGCCGTCAACGGCGCCGGCTCATGCGGCTCGCCGTTCAGCTCGACGATGACCTGCGTTCCCACGCCCTCCTGGGACTTCACGCGCATGCCGGAATCTTCTCCGTAAAAGAAATGGATGCGCTGAAGCACGTTGAAGAGCGCCAGGCCGCAACCTCGCTTGACGGAGCCGTCGGCGGTAATGCTCTCGGGCTCCTCTCGGCGATGTTGCTCAAACAGATGCGCGCAGACCTCTTCGCTCATACCGATGCCATCGTCCTCGACGATGATCTCCAAGCCGTCATCGGTCTCGAAAGCCCTAACACGAATAGAAAGCGGCTCGGTCTCGCGCTGCGCATGCTTGATGCAGTTTTCGAGCAGCGGCTGCAAGATAAACGGCGGCACCAGGCTGTCGCGCACCTCAAAGTCGATGTCGACCGAAACGCGCAGACGGCCGTCGCCATACCGGGCCTGCATAAGATTGATATAGCGAGTGCCCTGTTCCACCTCGTGCTCGAGCGTGGTGAGCGTATCGGAATCAGAAAGCGTCTGACGATAGTAGTTGGAGAAGTCGATCAGCAGCGATCGCGCCTTGTCGGGCTCGGTTCGAACGAGCGACACGATCGTGCTGATGGTATTGAATAGAAAATGAGGATCGACCTGCGATTGCAAGGCGCGCAGCTCCACGCGGGCCGTAAGCTCGTCCTGGCGCTCGAGCTCAAAGCTCGCAAGCTGCGTGGAAATGAGGTCGGCAAAGCCCGAGGCAAGCGCCGTCTGGCGCATATCGATGCTGCTCAGACGGGGATAATACAGCTCGAGCGTGCCCACGCAATGCCCGCGCACGGTAAGCGGTGCGACAATACCGGCGCGCAGGCGCGGAAAGTAGCCACCCGTCTCGGTCGAGGCATCGCGCGAGAACACGCTTTGCTCACCGCTGTTGATCACGTTGAGCGTAGTCCGCAGCACCACCGGGGTGCCCGCGGGGCATTTTGCCGAGTCCTCGCCCCAGCTTGCCAACACCTGCTTGCCGTCGGTAAAGCAGATGGCAGAGGCGATAGTTTCGGACAGGATGATCTTAGAGGCGCCCAGGGCAGCTTCGGGCGTAAGGCCGCGCGACGTGTAGGCGAATATTTTTGAAGCGATGGCGAGCGTGCGGTCGGTTGCGCTCGATGTGAGGTCGTCGGGAACGACAAAGACGTACGAGAAGAAGAAGCACAGCATGACCAAGCCGGCAATGACGACAACGGCGGGAACGGGATTGGGATTATCGGTTAGATCCCAGATGAGCAGCAGGATAAGCAGCGGAACGACAATACCGAGCAAGATGGCTTGAACCACATGCTGAGCGGTACGAAAGACCTTGGTAGAGTTGTAGCTCTTGCCCAGAATCAGCCTATTGAGATCCACCGTCATCTCCTTCTTACTGACGCACCCCATAGCAATAAAGAGGGCCGCAAGCGACCCTCTCCATTGCATTATGCAATCAAATACTGTGTTTTACATCAAGCCATCGATGAACGGTAGCTTAGGCGCTGTACTTGTTTGCCTCGCCGAAGGTGCCGGCCTCGACAATCCAGCCGTCCTTCATGATGACGTCCATGTTGTCGGTGTTGAGCACGTGGATGTCGGCGGCGACGTCACCGTTGACGACCAGCAGGTCGGCGCACTTGCCGGCCTCGATGGAACCGGTCTCGTCCTCGATGTGGCACATCTTGGCACCGTTGAGGGTGGCACAGGTGATGGTCTCGACCGGGGTGAAGCCGATCTTGTCGACGAACTCGTACATCTCCTCGATGGAGCAGGTGCCGTACGGGGTGACGAAGGAGAAGGAGTCGGAGCCGATCGTCATGACGACGCCGCGCTTCTTGGCCTCGCGCAGGCAGTCGTAGTTGCGCTGCAGCTCCTTCTCGACCAGGGTGCCCTCGTACTTGTCGTGCAGCTCGGGGACGTAGACGGGCGGATAGGTGGCGTACCAGGTGGGCAGGAAGGCGATCGTCGGGGTGAAGAAGGTGCCCTGCTCGGCCATGAGGTCCATGGTGCGCTCATCGATATCGAAGCCGTGAATCAGCTGCTCGCAGCCAAAGCGAACGGAATCGTAGGCAGCGGCGTGGTTGTTGTAGCAGTGGCTCCACACGGGGATGCCGACCATCTTGGCCTCTTCGACCACGGCCTGAATCTCCTCGGAGCAGTAGTGCTGGTCGCGGCCGGAGTCCCAGCGCCAGATGCCGCCACCGGTAGCCCAGATCTTGATGGCATCGGGGTTCTCGCGCAGGCGACGACGGACGGCCTTGCGCAGATCCCAAGGACCGTCGACCTGATCGCCCCAGGGGTGCGATTCCTTGTTGAGCTCCTGGCTGCAGTGGTGGGAGTCGCCGTGGCCGGCAACGCGGCAGAAGCCAAGGCCGGTGGCCAGAACGCGCGGGCCCTTGAAGACGCCCTTGTCGATGCAGTCACGGATCTGGATACCAAAGCGGCCGATCTCGCAGACGGTGGTGAGGCCGTGGGTGAGGCAGTCATAGGCCTGCTTGACGGCGACGGCCTGCTTCTCGAGGAGCGGCTGCATGACCCAGTCGGTGTCATCGTCAGTCAAGTTGCCCGAGAAGTGCAGGTGGGTGTCGATCAGGCCGGGAAGGACGGTCTTGCCGGCGGCGTCGATGACCTCAACGCCCTCGGGAAGGTCCTGCATGGCGCCGGCGTACTCGATCTTGCCGTTGTCGTCGACGAGAACGAGGGAGTTCTCGACCGGCTCGGCACCGGTACCGTCGATGAGCTTACCGCCAACGATTGCATACTTAGTGGACATGGTTCCTCCTTATGGATCCATATAGTGGGCGAGGCCGTGTTGGGTTAAGGCCTCACAAAGCTACCCAAGTGGCGCCGGGTTCGGTGCGCGGAAGAGAGGGGCCCGCGCACCTGATCCGCCCCGGCTCGGCGTTACTTTTTGCGGGAATTGGTGAAAGCCATGAGGGCCAGGCCAATAGCCAACCAGCCGATCACGATGCTCCACTCCACCATGTTGAGGGAGGCGGGAGAGAACGGAATCACGAGCAGGCCGATGATGATGGCGCAGGCAGCGATAGCGAGGGAGATGCCAAACTTGCCGCCGGGCACCTCGTAGGGACGAGGCAGGTCGGGCTCGGTGAAGCGCATGCGCAGGCAAGCGAGGGCGACCATGCCGCAGGAGAAGATGAAGGCGAGAGCCGACACGTTGGTCAGAGGGATGAGCATGTTCTTGCCCAAAAACGGTCCGACGACGGTGATGACGCCCAGAACGACGCAGGCAAGCTTGGGAGCGCCGGACTTGGGGTCGACCTCGGCGAATTGCTCGGGCAGCTGGCCCTTGCGGCCCATGGCGAGCATGATGCGGCTCGTGGCGCCGTAGAAGGAGTTCATCGGGCCCATGGGTCCAAGCGTGGCGATGACGAGCATGGCCAGGTACAGGAGCATGTTGATGCCCTTGAGGCAGGCGAGCGCGGGAACCGGGCTCTTAACGAACTCATGCCAGTCGAGGATGGTGCCGAACGAGTAGATACAGACCATGTAGAAGCCGCCAGCGGCCAGCAGTGCCAGGGAGATGATCTTGCCGAACTTGTTCCAGTTGAGGCCCTCGGCTGCTTCCTCAGCCTGCTGAGGAATGGTGTCGAAGCCGGCGTAGAAGAACGGAGTCAGAACCAGGACCGACACGATGCCGGCGAACAGGCTGGTGCTCTCGGTAGCGGCCTTGCCGCCGCCAGCGCCGGCGACCTGGGAGAACACGGGCATGGCGTTGTCCGGCGAGCCGGTGAACAGCGAGACGCCCATGGCGAGCAGCATGCCGCAGAGCAGGGCCTTGGTCAGGAAGGCCTGGAGTTTGGCAGCCGAGCTGGCGCCGCGGAAGTTGAGGAAGATGACGTAGACTGCAAAGCCGAGCGCGATCAGCGTCGGGAACAGGTAGACGTCGGCCCCCAGTATGGTGTAGAGCTTGACGGCGCGCAGCCACTCAAGGCCGGGCAGGCTGCCGAACATCTCGGACACGAGGGTCGAAATGGCGATGGCCTCCCACGGGCACAGGATGCCGTTGCCCAGGGCCAAAAGCCATCCGGTGATGTAGCTCAGCGTACGGCCAAAGCTACGATCGACATACTCGACGATGCCGCCCGAGATGGGGATAGCAGCCGTGAGCTCACCGAAAACAGCTCCGACGGGCACGAGGAAGATTGCACCCAAGAGGAATGCGATCATAGCGGGAACGGGACCGCCGCCCACGACCATCCAGTCGCCGACCTGCAGAACCCAACCGGTACCGATGATGGCACCGAAACCGATGGTGAAGAAGTTCCAGAGCGAAAGCGTTTTCTTCATGCCGCCGTTATCCTCGACTGCAACTTCTGCGTTCTTGTCCGCCATTGTTCCCCTCCTTTCCTGTTTGACGCCCTTGGCGTCACCCCTTGCGCGGTCCGTTTTGCCGCGCGCTTTTATTCCATGGCTTTAAGATACGGCCTTGGCGCAGCAGCGCCGCTCGCAGCTCGACCGAAGGCAGAACTGCAAAACGAGCGGCACCGTTTTTGGGACGAACGGCGGGAGACGTCATTCGTCTTGGACGCTTTCATCTTGTCTGCTTTTGAATACCTGTTGCCGTGGCGCTTGGCGCGCGGCGCGGCAACGTTCATACCATTTGTCAGGCTTTTGGCGCACATGCCCATGTGTCGTGCATCTTTTTATGTAGGATAGACAAGTTACACATGAGGCAAGGTGATTCGAATGGCATACGGATACAATGACGGCGACCAACGGCCACAAAGCGTGCGCCTTGCCGGCCGCACCACACCAACGCCCAGAAGCACCTCCGACAACGACAACCCGCAGCGCCCCCAAGAGCAGCCCGGGGCTTCTTCGCGGCAACAAAGCCGTACCGTGCAGCAGTCAGACCGCGTGAGTACGAGCACACGCCAACGCCAGACCGACACATCGCAGCCACGTCGCTACGATCGCCGTAAGACCGACTACTACGTCAAGCGCTCCTTTTCGCGACCTCAACGCGATCGCGGCAATTCCGCCCCTCACCCTGCGTCGCACGCCACAAGCCACGCGCTTCCGGCCCGCCGCCTACGCCTTACGCTTTGCTCCATCGCCGCCTGCCTCGTCTTTGTGTTTTTGGGATCCTGTATCTCCCACGGATCAGCCGGTCTTGAGCCCACTGCCGAAGACAAGCTGCTTAAAGCTCCCGTCGCGCCCGGTTACTCCTTTGCGTTCTCGACCCCACGCTCGCAATGGCAGGCCGGCGCCATGCCCCACATCTACCAAATTGACCCCGCATGGTCGGAGCTGCCCTATGCCGGCGGCACTATTCGCGAAAACGCTTGCGGTCCCACTTGCCTCACCATGGTCTATATCTTTAAGACCGGCCACACCGATAAGACGCCGGTCGATATATGCGCACTGGCCGAAGCCGGCAACTACGCCCCCACTGGTGCCACCGAGTGGTCGTTTATGACAGGCGGTGCGTGGCAGCTAGGGCTCAACGGAACACAGCTCTATAACGATCGCGAATCGATTACCCAAGCACTTCGCTCGGGTGCGCCCGTCATCGCCGCAGTGCGCCCCGGTACGTTTACCAACGTAGGCCACTACATCGTGCTCTACGGCATCGACGATGCCAACCAGATTGGCGTCTACGACCCCAACTCGGCCAGCCGCAGCGCCCGCCGCTGGGGCGTCGTAGAGGTCCTCAACGAAGTCGAAGCCATGTGGGCCTACTACTAGTCATTGGGCACTCATTGGGGACAGACTTAAATGAGTGGTCGTCGGGGACAGTCTTACGGACGCCGGCCGAGAGCAGACGAAAAGGGCCATCCCGAGCTGCTTGGAACTGCCAGCACGGAAAGCGCATCCTGCTTTGGGGCCCAATAGCGGGATGCGCTTTCCGTTAGCGGCCCGTTTGGGAAACTAGGGACCGCTTTTCGACAAAAATCCGGGATGCATTTTCCGATTGAGGGCCTCAAGGGAAACCGCACCCCATGTTGGACGCTCATTCTGGGATGTGCTTTCCGCAGTTGATCGATGCGGCCTTTAAGGACTGTCCCAAGCTGCCGGCAGGAAAGGAACGTCCCCAAGTGCCGGGTTTCCGCAGCCTGCAATGCTCCTCATGAACAGCCGCCTCAATAACAAAAGCCCCCGCGGCCGAAGCGGACCGCGGGGGCAACAGACCTGCAAGAGTTAACTCAAGTCCTCGCCATTTGATGCAATGACCTTTTGGTACCAGCAGAAGCTGTCCTTTCGGTAGCGATCGAACGTGCCTTTGCCCATATCATCGGCATCAACATAAACAAAGCCATAGCGCTTCTTCATCTGCCCCGTCGAGGCCGACACCAAATCGATACAGCCCCACGGCGTGTATCCCATCAGGTCAACACCGTCCTCGACAATTGCATCGCGCAGCGCAAGAATATGCCTTCGCAGGTAATCAATATGATACGCATCGTGGACTTTGCCGTCTTCCAGCGCATCGAGTCCGCCCACACCGTTCTCGGCGATAAAGAGCGGAAGATGGTAACGATCGTGGTAGCCGGCAAGCGTCACGCGCAAACCCAGCGCATCGATCTGCCACTTCCAGGCAGTCTCTTTATCCTTGAGGTACGGATTGCGCAACGTCGGGAACACGTTGCCCTCCGCCTTCTCGGCGATCACCTGATCATCGGCGCACACCAAGCGCGAGCAATAGTACGAGAACGAGATGAAGTCGACCGTATGCTCTGCCAGATACTCCGTATCGCCCGGCTCAAAGGGCACGTGAACACCCTCTTTCTCGAGTGCACGCAGCTTCCAAGCAGGATAGGCGCCCGCAGCCATCACGTCTGTGTAGAAGTAGCGGCCGCGGTCCTCCTCATACGCAAGCCATACGTCCTCGGGCGCACAACGGTACGGATAGGTCGCACCGGCAGCGACCATGCAACCCACCTTGTTTGCGGGATCGATCTTGTGCAGAATCTCGACAGCGCGAGCGCTCGCCATAAACATATGGTGCGAGAACGCCGCGGTCACGGCTGCACGGTCACGCTCATCCTCGAGCGTGACACCCGCGTTGAGATAGGACAGCGCCACGCTGTTGATCTCGTTGAACGTAAGCCAATAACGCACGAGGCCCTGGTACGCGCGTCCGACGGTCTCGACGTAGTGCGCATACCGCTCGATCATCTCTCGGCTTTGCCAGCCACCATAGCGCTCGACCAGAGCCAACGGATAGTCGTAGTGCGACAGCGTCACAAGCGGCTCGATTCCATGCTCGCGCAGCGCCTCGAATACCTGACGGTAAAACTCCAAGCCCTCGCCGTTGGGCTCGGTCTCCATCCCTGTGGGAAAAATACGGCTCCAGCAAATTGAAAGACGCAGGCACTTAAAGCCCATCTCGGCAAAGAGCTCGACATCCTCGTGCCAATGATGGAAGAAGTCGTTGCCCCAGCGGCATGGATACAGCCTGTCCGGATCGTCCACGGGCTTTTGCCTGCCAAACATTACATCCCAGCGGTCGGAACCCTGTGGGATCAGGTCGGAGTGCGACATGCCGCGGCCGCCCTCGTTCCAGCCCCCTTCGGCCTGGTTGGCGGCGAGGGCACCACCCCACAAAAAGCCCTCGGGCATACCGGCGGCAGACGTTCTGTCAAAGTAACTCATGCTACTCAGCATCCTCGGCAGAAGCTGCCGCGGCGTTCTCCTGCTCCTGAGCCAGGAGCTGGTTATCGTACACCTTAAAGAACGGGTACCAGATCACAGCCATGACCACGATCAAAACGATCGTAAACACCCAGATGCGCGGGTCGAGGCACTGGACAAAGCCCTGAACGAAGATGGGGAACGTGCCGCTCACCAAGATGTAGAAGTTAGAGACAAGACCCAGTGAGACCGCACCCCAATACAGCAGGGCCGAGATCATGCCGCCTAGCACAAACGGAATCATGAGGATCGGGTTGAAGATGATGGGCGCGCCGAAGATCGCGGGCTCGGAGATACGGAAGAAGCTCGGCACGATCGATGCCCTGCCAAATGCCTTGAGCTGCTGCGACTTTGCCCTAAACGCGCAGAGCGCCACAAAAGAGAACGTATTACCCGTGCCGCCGATGAGGTTGATGGCCAACGACATGAGCGCCGGGTGGAACTCAAGCGGCTGCCCGGCAGCATAGAGCGAGGCGTTGGCGGCAAAGGCGGCAAGCGTGACCGGGGCGGTGATGGGCATTACGATCATGTTGCCGTGGACGCCAAAGCACCAAAACAGCAGCGTCATGAAGCAGATAAGCAGTGCGCCGGGCACAGAGTCAACTGCGACGGAAAGCGGGGCAGCGAGCAGCTTCTCGATAACCGAGGGGATGGACAGCGCGGGATCGATCATCTGGATCAGCAGGTTGCCGCCAAAGAAGATGAGGATGTTGGCGAGCATAGGTACGATGGCGCCAAAGGTTTCGGACAAAAACGGCGGCACGCCATCGGGCATCTTGATGGTGATGCCCTTGGTCTGGCAGAAGCGCGTGACCTCGACGGAGACCAAGGCAACGATGATGGCGGTAAACAGGCCCTGCGCACCCAGATAGGTGCAGGGGACCGCCTGGAGCACGGACTCGTCAGCAAGCTGGTAGTAGGACGACGGCGCCGCGGCGATCAGGAACATCACCAGCGAGGTCATGCCGGCGTTAAGCTTGGGCATCTTGTAGGTGCCCGCCAGGTTATAGGCGATTGCGAACGTCACGATCACCGACAGTATGCCCATCGTCATGTTGAAGGGAATGAGCAGCGTGAGCTTATTGGCCGTGGCAAAATCGAGCCAAGGGCCAAAGACGGACCAGAACCCGCCCTGCGCCACCAGGTCGGCCGTGACCGGCGGGTTGGCGAGGATCATAAAGACGGCAGATACCAAGATGAAGCTGATCGCGCTCATAAAGCCCTTTTGCATGGAGGCAAAGTGGCGCTCGGTGCCGCAGAAATTGGCGATAGGGGTCAGTTTTTCCTGAAGCAGGGTCATGAACTTCTCCATGGTTGCCTCCTAACCCAACAGCGACTGGGCGAGTGCCAGCACGTTGGCGGCGTTGCCCATGCCGTAGTCCTGTGCGGGGATGACCGCGGTCGGCTTACCGCTCCCCTGCTTGACGGTGTTGAGCTGGTAGGACACCTGCGGCCCCAAGAGCAGCACGTCATAATTGGCGCACGTCTCCTGATACTCGCCGATACCCACCGCATCGATATCGAGCTCGATGCCGTTTTGCTCCGCATATTTCTCGAGTTTCTTCATCAGAATGCTTGTAGACAGACCAGCTGCGCAAACAAGAAGGATCTTCATAAGGGATTCCCTTCGCATTGATTGGTTGGATAGTCACCGCACGCCGCTAGGCGTTCTTGGTTGCAGTGCGCTCATACAGGCAGATCAGCTCCTGCACGAGCTCCTGAGCAAGCATGGAGCACATGAGGTGGTCCTGAGCATGGACCAGCAACACATCCACCGACAGATGCTCGCCCGCTGCCTCAGTCGAAAGCAGCTGCGTTTGGATGTGGTGAGCCTTGATTCCCGCATCCTTTGACTGCTTCATGAGTTTGGCGGCGGCGTCAAAATCCCCCGCCTTTGCCTTTTCAAGGGCTTCGAAGGCAAGGCTGCGTGCCTCTCCCGCTGCAGCGACCAGCTGAAACGAAACCATCTCGGTTCCCTGATCGTCCATAACGGTCTCCTCTCCCGTGATGTTTGGTTTGTACTTGAATATTCGAAACGCCTATCTCCCGCCCGCAATCCTCGAGGTTTATTGCAGGTAGACTGACAGGGTCATCGACAAAAGAAGTCTTAAGCCGTATGCGCTTGCACAAGCGCCATCAGCTCATGCCAGGACCGGCGCTCGCGTAGGCGCTCGACCCCCTGGCGGTCCATAAAGATCTCGGCGAGCAGTGAGCTCAAGATCCGCGCCTCATCGCCGCCCGACCGGGCAAACGACACCATAAAGACGATATCGACCTCATGGCCGTATTCGTCCCAAAGAATGGGATGTTCGAGCAGGCCCACGGTAACAAAGGCCTCGGCGCTCAAGGGATGCATCCCATGGGGCATGGCTACCCCATTGCCAAACGAGGTGGCGCTCGCGCTCTCGCGCTCGGCGACCTCTTGGGCAAACTGGGCATCGACACGGCCGCTCTCGACGGCGCGCTCGGAGAGATATCGGAGAACGGCCTGCTTCGACGACGCCTCAACGCGGTTGAAGAACAGGGCACGGCTAAAGAAAGAGCTCACGGAGTCCGATTGCGCAGTGTCGTCGCTCAGCACCTTGCGGATAGCGTTGACATCGCTCGTCTCCAAGAAGAAATCGGCCTCGCGGACGGGCACGGGCAACTTGACGTTGAGCGGCACCGTTGTGAACACGTAGTCGATATGCGAAAAATCGAACGTTCCCACGCGGGCGACATCGCATGTCTCAATCGAATCGATATACATGCCAAACTGCTTGCGGTACTGGTGCTCGAGCATACGGGCGCTTCCCGCTCCCGAGGCGCACACGATCAGGATGCGTTTGCGACGCGGCTGGTCGGCTTGCTGCTCGAGGGCCAGGGCAAATGCCATGGCGATGTAGCCGAGCTCTTCATCAGAGGGCTGGCTGCCAAAATGACGCTCGAGTACCTGCGAGGTGCCAGCTGCCATCGAATAGGCCAACGGAAACCTCGTCTTGATATCGGACAGCATGGGGTTATCCATATGCATGTGATATTCAAGGCGATAGCCCAGAGGGCCGATATGCCGAGCAAGGTTCATGCGAAGTTCAAGATCGCCGCTAAAGTCAAACCTAAACTCATCGTTGACCGCACGTACCATCTCGGAAGCAATCTCCCACATCTCGTCCGAGATAACGGCAGAGCCCTTCTCGGGCACGCCCGTGCCCCTGCCGAGCAAATGGATTGCGATAAAGGCAACCTCTTCTCGGGGCATGCTCACGCCCAGGGCATCCTTGATGTTTGCGGCAATCTGGAAAGCCGCGGCGTATTCGCGCGTTCCCTCCAGTTTTTGAACGTCCGATTCTGCAGCTGGGACATAGCAGCCCTGCTCGATGCGGCCAAGAGCAATGTAAAGATGCATGATGAGATTGCGGGATGCCAGCGAGCTCACCGTGACGGGCGAGGCCGTCAGAGCATCGTCCACACATGCGGCGATGGCCCGCAGGCGCTCGGCGAGCTTTGCATCGTCGGTGTCGGGCAACACGGGCCTCACCAGCGAGGCCAGGCACAGGCGCCGCTGCGACTCCCCGCCCGCAACGCGGATTCCGTAGCGTGGGCGCTTTTCGAGCGTTAAGTCAAATTGGGCGAGTTTCTGCTCTACCAGACGCATGTCATTGGACAGAGTTCGCGCCGAAACGTAGAGTAAATCCGCATACTCCTCAATCGTCACCCACTGGGACCGCATGAGGAGGTCGTTAAGAAGGAAGGACACACGGCCGTCGCGCGTATCAGGAATGCCCGGATGGGCCAGAGCCGCACCGTCTAGCAAGCGAGCAAGCTCATCTGCACGTGCAACATCGATACGATACTGCCCCTTGCTGCCAACGATGCGTGCAACCCCTGCAAGGTTGTCGTTTGCGCGATGGATATAGTTTCTCACGGCGCGCTCGCTTACCTCGAGACGCTTGGCAAGTACCGCGACAGCGACAGGCTGAGCGTCCTCGATCATATTTACAAGCTGCTTGACGCGAGCATCCATGTCCTCCTCCTTTCCCTGCGTCTAGTCTAACGCGGTAAAGAATGACACTCCACGTCGCGCTCGTTCCGCCAACTCGGAACAGGTTGCGGGGAGTCCAGCCGAACTTATAGGGAGCACGGAGAAAGGGCCCGAAAGCCATGTGCCGGTGTGAGATGCGCTTTCCGCAGTCATTGGGGACAGACTTAAATGAGTAGTCGTTGGGGACGTTCTTGTTTGACTAGTCGTTTAAGAACGTCCCCAATGACTATTAAGGACTGTCCCAAGCTGCCGGCAGGAAAGGACCGTCCCCAAGTGCCGGGTTTGTCCCCAACGACTAGGTGAATAGCAAAAGCCCCACAGCCGGAGCGGACTGCGGGGCTCATGAAGAGAGGCTAGTTTGTGGG
>URYA01000006.1 GCA_900551975.1 uncultured Collinsella sp.
GCGATCGAGGGACTCCTCGCGCTGCATCACACGGTTCTCGAGCGTACGAATCTCGCTCTTACGCTGCTTGTCCTCGGCCTCGGCGGCCTGCTTGTTCTTGATGATCTCCTCTTTAGCCTCGAGCAGAGCCTCTTTTTTGAGGGTCTCGGCCTGACGCTTAGCATCACCGATCAGGGACTCAGCCTGTGCGTGTGCCGACTGGATCTTTTCGTCGGCCTCGTGAAGACTACCCTGCTTGGCGGTGCGCATGTAGGCAATGGCGGCGATGGCACCCAAAACGATGCCAACGAGCGCTGCGATGATAGGCATGCTCACTCCTTTTTATGGATTCGTTACACAACAAAGCGAACCGTCCTTATGAACGGCTCGCGACATTTGAGTAATATGGGCGCAGCTTATGCGGGTCGGATACAGATAAACATATAAACAAACTCATCACAGATGAGCACATATCACAAAGCAAATGACAGTGTTTATCGTACGTTGAACCACAACAACTGTCAAATAAATGGCCCCAGTACGGCGGCTAAAACGCGGTGAACGGCGGGGCCACAAAACGCATGCGCCTAAAGCGCACATTCCTCGCATTCGTCATCGAGACGTGCCTTAACGGCATCGGCGGCGATGTGATACGAGAAGCCCTTGCCCATCAAAAACCGAACCAGTTTTTCGAATCCGCGCGTCTCTGGAACACGCCGCTTGGCGAGCAGGGCTGACGCACGCGCCAAATCGTCTTCGACGGCAAAATAATCCTCGGGATAACCGGGAATGTCATCGAGCACAACATGACGTCGCTTGAGCTCGGTCTCGATTTTGCGCTGTCCCCAACCGCGCCGCTTGCGTTCCTCGATAAAGTACGAGCAAAAGCGGTTCTCGTCTAAAAAGCGATACTCGGTGGCGCGCTCGACGGCGAAATCAATCGCGGGCTGGCGAAAGCCGTAGCGAGCCAACTTGTCACGGACCTCACCCGTCGCATGGTCGCGGCGCGATAACATCTCGGTCACCATGGTAAGTGCACATTTACGCTCGATGAGCTGCACCGCCTCACGAAAGTTGTCCCAATCACAGGGAAGATCGGGGCGGTTTTTGACATACAGCCGCGCGACCCGCACGGGAATCCAAATGGACCGCTCAAAACCGTCCTCAAGCTCACAATCGATATGTGCGCAAGGCTTTTTGGACGCATACCCGCTCGAGAACGAGGAGGCCGCCTTCTTATCGGGAAAGACGACCGTGGCCTCGGTCACCGTATACGACATGAGCGTAACCGCTACTCGTCGTCATCATCGAGCATGGCGGAACCATCGATGGCGTAAAGCTCGTCAAACTCCTCAGGCGCAGGCTGATCGGTCAGCTCGACCTCGGACGGAGCATCGTCATCAAACTCAAGTCCGCAGGCAAGGCGAACCTTATGCTCAATCTCGTCGGCGCAATCGGGGTGTTCGCGCAGGAAAGCCTTGGCGGCCTCGCGACCGTTGCCGAGCTTGTCCTCGCCATAGGCAAACCAGGAGCCCATCTTCTTACAGATGCCGCACTCGACAGCCATGTCCAGAATTGAGCCCTCCTTAGAAATGCCCGTACCGTACATGATGTCGAACTCAGCAGAACGGAACGGAGCGGCCACCTTGTTCTTAACGACCTTGGCGCGCACGCGGTTACCGATAACCTCGTCCTTAAGCTTAATGCTGTCGATGCGGCGAATGTCGATACGCACCGAAGAGAAGAACTTAAGGGCGCGGCCGCCCGTCGTAGTCTCGGGGTTGCCGAACATGACGCCGATCTTCTCACGCAGCTGGTTAATGAAGATGCACGTCGTGTTGGACTTAGACAGCGAGCCGGCGAGCTTGCGGAGCGCTTGGCTCATCAGGCGAGCCTGAAGACCGACCGTAGTGTCGCCGATTTCTCCCTCGATCTCGGCACGCGGGGTCAGCGCGGCGACGGAGTCAACAACGATGGCATCGATGGCGCCGGAACGCACGAGCATGTCAACAATCTCGAGCGCCTGCTCGCCCGTATCGGGCTGAGAAATGAGCACCTCGTCGATATCCACGCCGATGCGCGCGGCATACGTGGGATCGAGCGCATGCTCGGCATCGATAAATGCCACAACGCCACCCATTGCCTGGGCCTCGGCCAGGATCTCGAGCGAAAGCGTCGTCTTACCGGAGGACTCAGGACCGTAAATCTCGACGATACGGCCACGCGGCACGCCGCCGATACCCAGCGCGGCATCGAGTGCCAGAGCGCCCGTAGGGATGGCCTCGACCTCGAGCTCGGGGCCACCGTCGCCGTACCTCATGATGGAACCCTGGCCGAACTTCTTCTCGATCTCGGCCTTGGTGGTGGCGATCATCTCATCGCGCTCTTTACCCGTCGTGCGAGCATGAACGGTACGTACGGGACCTGAATTCTTGGCCATGAATAGCCCTCCTCTTAACAACCTGCATCGATAATAAACGAACGGCTGTTCGTGGTCAACCGTTCAGGCCAATCATATGCAGGCAGTCTTTCCAAAACCCAACCAAACGCCGACCAAACACTGACCAAATGCTTGACCACAAAGGGGCAAATAAGAACAAGAAAGACAAAAATACACCTATGACCAGCGCAAACGCTAAATTCGTCAGGGGTCCCTATCTCCACAATTAAGGGGCCCGAAGGCCCCTTAAAACACGTCTATTCCATAGAGTTAAGCACAAGGGCAATGCGTCCCAATGCCTCCGCGACCGCATGGGCACGAACACACGAACGGTCGCCCTCATAGTGGCAGCGCACAGAGTCCACGACCGGCACTTCCCCATCAGCCGCGCGATACGCCCAGCCAATATAGAAAGTGCCAGCCGGATCGTCCTCAGTGCCGCCGCCGGGGCCGGCATAACCCGTTGCGCTCACTGCAATATCGCTCTGGTACAGCTCCAGCGAACGCGCCGCCATCTCGCGCGCGGTCTGATGCGACACCGCGGTATAGCGGTCGAGCGTCTCCTGATCAACACCCAAAACGCGATGCTTGATCTCATCGCAGTAGGTCACCGCACCGCCACGCAGCACCGCCGAGGCGCCCGGGATATCGGCAATCGTCGAGGCAATCATACCTGCTGTCAGCGACTCAGCCGTCGAAACCGTCACGCCCCGAGCGCTCGCGCGCTCGACAATATGACGCGCCAGCTCCTCGTTATGTGCGGAAATCTGCTCAAAAGAGTCCGTCATACCCACCAGAACCTAGACCGAAAAGACGATCTTGCGGCAGTTCCAGAAGTACTGGGCGCCCGAGATAACGGTCAGGACAACGGCAACGGCGTACAGGAAGCGCGACACCGAGTAGATGCCGAGCGTCAGCGCCAGCGGGCCATGGTGCAAGCCGGCCATCGCAAAGACGCACAGGTAACCGCAGATGGAGACCATCGTGGTCGCCGTCTTGTACTTGCCAAGCTTATCGGCGGCAACGACCACGCCGGCGGCACTCGCAACCATGCGCAGGGCGCTTACCAACAGCTCGCGGAACAAGATGATGAACACGGACCAAACCGACACGGCGCCAAAGTCCAAGAACAGCAGCAAGGCCGAGAACACGAGCAGCTTGTCGGCAATGGGGTCCAAGAATTTACCGAAGTCGGTAATCTCATTGCGCGAACGCGCCAGATAACCGTCGACCTTATCGGTGCACGACAGGATAACATACAGAATGAAGGCTGCAGCGGCGAGCGGGCCGTCGAAGGTGCTCCAATCTGTACCGGCAACACTCGTGTGAGAAAGCGCCGACACGATCATGAACACCGGGATAAAGACGATGCGCACACACGTCACGATGTTGGCGGGCGTCCAAACACTCGTCAGTTCCTTATTGCTCTCGTTTGCCACGATGCTCTCCTACTCCACAACATGGCCGATAAGCTCATAGCAGAAGCTATCGGTAAACTCGACGGTCAGAATATCGCCCACGGACGCCTCGCTGGCGTCCAAGTGCACCGCGCCATCGGAATCGGGCGCCTGGAACCAAGCATGGCCGATCAGCTCGGCGCCGTCCTCGGTCTCCTCGATGCCGTCGACGATCACCTGGGCGCGCTCGCCCACATGTGCGGCGGTGGCGGCAAAACCGAGCGACTCGGCCAGGTCCATGGCCTCCTGGGCGCGCTCGAGCTTGACCTCCTCATCGACCTGACCCTCCATCTTAGCGGCCAGGCTGCCCTCCTCCTGCGAGTAGGCAAAGACGCTCGTGTAGTCAAAGCCGACGGTGTCCATAAAGTCGATAAGGTCGCGGAACTCGTCGTCGGTCTCGGTCGGGAAGCCGACCATGGCTGTGGAACGGATCACAATGCCGGGGATACGCTCACGCAGATCACGGAACAGGTCCTCGAGCTCCTGGCGCGAACCAGAACGGCGCATAGCCTTGAGGATGCGCGCGTCGCAGTGCTGCACGGGGATATCGATATAAGGCAGCACCTCGGGCGTATCGCGAATCGTATCGATAAGCTCGTCGGTCATGCCCTCGGGCTGCAGATAGAGCACGCGGACCCAGACGTTGTGCGGGCGCACGGCCTCGGCGACGGCATGCAGCAGCTGCGCCAGATTGCGCGGCGAGCCATCGGTGACGTCTTCGTCGGCAAAGTCGGTGCCCCAAATACCCGTGTCCTGGCCGATCAGCACGATCTCGCGCACACCGCCGGCAACCAGGTCGCGTACCTCGGAGATAATGCTCTCGGCATTGCGCGAGTGATAACGACCGCGGATATACGGGATCATGCAGAAGCTACAGAAGCGGTTGCAGCCATCGGAGATCTTGACGTAGGCGACAGCGCCCTCGACGGTGCGCTTGACCTGCGGAATATAGGCGGCAATCTCGCGCTCGACGCCCAGCACGCCATCGATGACCGCCACGATGCCATCCTCCTCGTCGGCCTTCACAAAGGCAGCGACCTCGGGCAGCTCATCGGGCAGATCGTCGCCATAGCGCGACGGCACACAGCCGCACATGACGATGGGGCAAGAACGAACGCCGTCCTGAACCTCGTTGGCGAGCTCGAGCGTGGTCTCGATGCTCTCGGACGTTGCGGAGGCGAGGAACGAGCATGTATTGACGATGGCGATATCGGCATCCTGCGGGTCGAATGCCTCCTCGTAGCCCGCGGCGGTCAAAAGAGAACGCATGCGGTCGGTGTCAACCTCGTTCTTAGCGCACCCGAGGGTGATGTAGAGCACGGAGCCCAACGGTGTATCCATGTTGGAGAGCAGTCCTTTCGAATGATATTAGCGGTAGTTGGTGAACTGCAGCGGCTGGCCGTAGTCCTGGTCGCGCAGGAACTGGATCACGGTCTGCAACGCGTCCTTCGAAGCAGAGGAAACACGCAGCTTGTCGGCCTCGTTAGTCACCTTGACCTTGAGCTTTTGGTCCTTGATGTCCTTGTTGATCTTCTTGGCGGTCGCCTGGTCGATACCCTCGACGATATGGCCGAGCACGCGAACGGTGCCGCCCGATGCCGCCTGCGGAGCATCCCACGAGACAGCCTTGAGGTCGATGCCGCGCTTGATGAGCTTGGAGCTCAGCACGTCGATAATCTGCTTGGAGACAAAGTCGGCCGGGGCGTTGATCGTAAAGAGCTTGTCGCCCTTCGAAAGCTCGATCGTGGCGCCGGAATCCTTCAGGTCATAGCGCTGGGAAATCTCGCGCGTGGTTTGCTGGAAGGCGTTGTCGACCTCTTGCATGTTGACCTCGGACACGACGTCGAAGCTGGAATCTTTAGCCATGATGTTTCCTTTCGCGTACGAGCGG
Source organism: uncultured Collinsella sp. (assembly GCA_900551975.1). GTDB lineage: Bacteria > Actinomycetota > Coriobacteriia > Coriobacteriales > Coriobacteriaceae > Collinsella. The sequence continues at coordinate 5,768 of URYA01000006.1, forward strand.
CTTAGTAGCTATCGTACGAATAGTCGGTAGAATCGGTGGGCGTCTGGCCGTCAGTTGCGGTATCGGCGCCATCCGTGGACTGGGCATCGGTGCCGTCGGTGGTGTCGGTACCATCGGTGGTGTCGGTACCATCAGAACTTTCACCATTCTCGGAACCAGTCGTCTCCTTCTTGGGAACGGTGATCGTCACACGCGCCACGCCCGAGGTCTTGGTATCGTAACGGACCTTTTCGCCGTTCTTGGTAACGGTGACATCGGAAGGCTTGGACGTGGTGATCTCGATCGAGGACTCGGGCGTGTACTCCTGCTCAAAGGGGCCAGTCGCCTGAGCGCCATAAACCGACTTTCCGTCGACCTTGACCTCAATCCACGCGGTCTTTCCCTTGGCAACGGAGACCTTGACCTTCGTGACCTCGTTCTCTTCCTTCTTGGCCGTCGTCTTGGCGGCGTCCGAATCAGTCGACTCATCCGTCGCCTCATCGGTGTCTTCATCCTCGTCGACCGTTTCGGACTTCTTAGAAGACTTCTTGGTCGTCGTCTTGGTAGCAGTGGGCGTCTCGGGCGTGGTCTCGGGCGCCGAAGATGCGCAGCCGCGCAGAAGCACCACGATGAGCACAATCAGCAGCAACACCACGGCACCGATGCCGGCGTAGACGATACGCGGATCGAGCCCGTTGTTTTGAGGAGTACGAGATCCGCCGCGTCCACGACTGGAACTGCTGCGGCCACCTCCCTGAGGCATACGACCACGATTGCTATCGGAACGGCCGCGATAGCCACCCTGGCCCTGAAGGCTGCGCTGACCCGAGCGGGGCGCAAGTTCACCGCGGCCTTGATAGCCACGCTGGCCCGAACGCGGAGCCGAAGGGCGCTGGCCACACGGCTGAGATTGAGAGCGAAGACGCGGCGTCACCTGCGTGGTATCGGCATCCGCATAGCCACCGCGAGAGCGTCCCGTAGAGGCACAACGGTAACCGCGATCGGAATAGCCGCCGTCGCCGTAGCCGGCACGAGGGTCACGCGCCACGCCGCGGGCAGCGGGAAGTGCACGGTCCTCGGGCATCGGCGTACTGCGGAACCGGTCACGCTGCGAGCGAATCTCCTCGCCCGAACCCGTCTCGGTAATATAACCGGCCTGCTGAGGACGCTGTCCATAGCGAGTCGAACGACCGCCCTGAACCATCAGGAAGCGCCCGTTATCGACCGAGGAACGCGAATTGACGTAGCCGGCGGCGTCCTGGAAACGACCGCCCTGCTGCGACGTCTCGCGTTCGTATGCCATCAGTTCGTCAAAGTAGGCATTGACGACCTCGCGCGGATTGAGGCCCAAAAAACGAGCATAGCTCGAAATCATGCCCTGCGCATAGCCGCGCGGCGGCATCGAAGCAAAGTTACCGGTCTCGAAAAACTCGATGATCTGCGGCCTGATTTTGATGGTGTTGGCGACCTGCTGAATGGAAAGGCCCATTCGGCGACGCTGCTCGAGCAGCATGTCACCAAAGCGTGCAGCCATCAGAATCCTCCAAACTCACGATCTTCACGTGCCATCTCGGCGTCGACAGATTCCAGCGCGGCAAGCCCCTCCTCGTCCAACAGGACCTCGCGCGGCTTGGAACCGTCGGGCGGGCCGACGACACCCTTTTCTTCCAGCATGTCCATAATACGCCCGGCACGCGCATAGCCAACCTTCAGGCGGCGTTGCAGGCCAGATGTGGAGCCCAGCTGCGATTCCACCACAATATGGGCGGCTTCCCAAATGAGCGGATCATCGTCTTGCGGCTCGGCGACTCCGGTGCGGACAATGCCGCCACCAGCCATGGACATGGAAGCGGGCGCCACGGCGGACAGAATCTCCTCGTGGTAGTCGGGCTCGCTCTGCGACTTAACGAACTCGACAATCTCGTTGATTTCGTCGTCCGAGACAAAGCAGCCCTGGATACGGCGGGGCTTGCCCCAGTCGACCTTGGAGAACAGCATGTCGCCCAAACCGGTGAGCTTCTCGGCACCCATCTGGTCGATGATGACGCGCGAGTCGATGCCCGTGGCGACGTTAAAGGCGATGCGGTTGGTGATGTTGGCCTTGATAAGGCCCGTCACCACGTTGGAGCTCGGGCGCTGCGTGGCCACGATAAGATGAATACCGGCGGCACGGCCCAGCTGTGCAATACGTACGATGGAGGCCTCGACATCCTTACCGGCAACCATCATCAGGTCAGAGAGCTCGTCAATGATAATGACCAGGTAGGGCATCTTTTGCGGCGGGTTGTCGTAATGCTCAAACTCGCCGGCGGCCTGCTTTTCGTTATAGGTCGAAATCTTACGGACGTTGAGGCGTTCGAATACCTTCAGGCGGCGCTCCATTTCGGACACGGCCCACTGCAGGGCGCTCGCGGCCTGCTTGGGCTCGGTCACCACGGGCACATAGAGATGCGGCAGACCGTTATAGCCCGCAAGCTCGACGCGCTTGGGGTCGACCATGATCAGGCGAACGTCCTCGGGAAGGGCGCGCATGAGCAAGGTCGTGATGATGGAATTGATCATCACCGACTTACCAGAACCGGTCGTACCGGCGATCAACAGGTGAGGCATCTTGGCGAGGTCGGCGACGACCGGCGTGCCCTCGGCGTCGCGGCCGATGGCAAGCTCGAGCGGACCGCCCTTCACATAGGGCAGCACGTCGCCCAGATTGACGTTCTGGCGCTTGCGGTTGGGAATCTCGATGCCCACGAGCGAGGTGCCGGGGATCGGGGCAAAGATACGAACCGACTGGGCGGCGAGCGAAAGCGCAATATCGTCCTCGAGGCTCGAAATCTTGCTCACGCGCTCGCCCTCGCCAGGTTGCAGCTTAAAGGTCGTCACCGTGGGGCCGGCGATCCAGCCGACCACGCGGGCACTGCGGCCAAACTCAAGCAAGGTGGATTGCAGTGACTCAGCGGTCTGCTCCAGCTCCTTATCCGAAGACGCGGCAGAAGCCGACTGCGGGTTGGCATGTAGGATTTCGAGCGGCGGAAGCTTGAGGCCGTCCTCTTCTTCGCCCTCGTTATCTGCGGCGCCGTCGTCCACTCCCCCATCACGAGCCGCAGCCGATTCGACAGCACTCGTGGCAGGCGCATCGGCAACCTTGGGATGCTTCAGGAAGTCGGGAATCTGAGGTGCGGCCGAGACGGGATTCACGGCAAACAGCGGCTCGGACTCGTCGATCTTGTCCGGATCGTCCTCCATCGAAAGCTGTCCAGTGACCTGCCCGCGCTTGGCGTGGCGACGCGGCAGCAAGGTTGTCTTGGCGGTCTCGAGCGGAGCCTCGTCGTCCTCGTCGTCACCCTCGGTGAGCTCAATCTCGCTATCGGACCAAGACGGGTCGGGCTCGCTTGTGTTGAGCTTGGGCGCAGCCTTGCCCTTCTTGGCATGGCGGCGCGGCAGCAGCGTGGTCTTGGCGCGCTCGGCTTCAACCGACTCGGATACGTCGACAAATGGGTCATCGTCCTCGTCGTCATCGTCCAAAACCGGGTCCACATCGTTGCCCATGACCGTGGTCACGGCAGCATCGGAGCCCTTTTGACGAAGAATGCTCAGGTGCGGACGGGCAACGCCGGGCACCGACAGGGCTTCGTCGTCACCCCACGGGCTGGCGTTGACATCGGCACGACGGCGTTCGGCAAAATCTGCCGCACGATCGCGGGCAGAGCGCAGCACACCGCCCACCGAAAAGCCAATGATGACAAAACCAACGACGGCCAGACCCAACAGGACCACCATCGCGACAGGCTTACCCAGGGCATTCTGCAGCGCACTCGCAATAAACGCACCAATGTAGCCACCCGACACGGAAAGGTTCTGCGGCGTAAACATAAGGTCGCACGAATCGCTCGTGCCCGGCACCATCAGCGAAAGAATGGAGACGACGGCGATAAAGACCACGGCACCGCCCGCAACAGAGCGCACGTTGAGCGGCGAGTCCTCACCCAAAAAGAGCGTGGCGGCAAACAGCAAGATGACGATCGGCAGCACGTAGGCGCCCAGGCCAAAGCCCAGGTGATAGAACCCGGCAACAGCAGCCGTCACGGGCGCTGTTGCCGGTGAGATCACGGCAATGAAGGAAGCGATCGCCAAAACGGCAATGACCACGCCGGCGATATCGCGATTGGCCGAAGGCTCGACCAAGGGCTCAAAATCGTCGAAGTCTGCCTCATGGCCCTTATTGGCACGCAGATGGGAACCGGCACCCTTAGCAGATGCCGGTTGGTTATTGGCCTTATTGCCTTTGGCGTTTTGTGCAGATCCGCGCGCCAAACTAAACCTCCATGACGACCGGGATGATCATCGGACGGGTGCGCGTACGGCTCCAGATAAAGTTGGAGAGCGAGTCGCGCACGGCCTTGCGAATGGCATCGGAACCGCTGCTGGTAAAGCTAAACTTACCCTTCTCGATCGTCTTCATAATGGACGCGGAGGCATCCTCGGAGAACTGGTCGTCGATGGCAAACGAGACGCCGCGGCCCGAGAACTCGATGGCCTCGATCTTCTTGTGTTTGAGGGAGACGATGGCAACGGCCGTGACCATACCGTCGTTGGCGAGCTTCTGGCGATCGCGCAGGACGATGGGGTCGGTATCGCCGATACGCAGGCCGTCGACGTAAACGACACCGGACTCGACGGGCGTACCGCGCTTGACGATACCACCGCGCATCTCGAGCGTGTCGCCGTTATCGAGGATAAAGATATGATCGTCCTTGATGCCCATCTTGCGCGCCAGCTGGGCATGGGCGCGCAGATGCACGGCCTCACCGTGAACCGGCATAAAATACGTGGGCTTGGCCATGGCCATCAGGAGCTTGAGCTCCTCCTGGCTACCGTGACCCGAGACGTGGACGAGAGCGCGGTTCTTATCCCACACGTCGCAGCCGAGCTTGGCCAGGCTGTTGACGACCTGCTGGACGGCCTTCTCGTTGCCAGGAACGGGAGTTGCCGAGAGGATAACGGTATCGCCCTCGTGGATGGAGAGCGTCTTGTGCTCGCCATTGGCCATGCGGGACAGGGCCGACAGCGGCTCGCCCTGCGAACCAGTGCACATGACGACGATCTTGTCGTCAGGCAGGTTATCAATATCGAAGGCATCGATGATATCGGCATCATCGATGTTGAGATAACCGAGCTCGCGCGCCACGCGGGTGTTCGTGAGCATGGAGCGACCGGTCACAACGACCTTACGGCCGCACTTGCGGGCGGCATCGCAGATCTGCTGCAAACGATGGATGTGGCTCGAGAACGACGCGACGAGCACACGACCCGGAGCGTTCTTGATGGCGTGCAGCAGGTTGGGACCAACCTCGGCCTCGGACTTGGTAAAGCCGGGAACCGTGGCATTGGTGGAATCGGAAAGCAGCAGGTCGATGCCCTGCTTGGCAAAGCGGCTGATAGCGGCATAGTCGGGCGTGACGCCATCGATGGGCGTCTGGTCGAGCTTAAAGTCGCCGGTGTGCATAACGGTGCCCTGATTAGTACGGATGAACACGCCCAGAGCGCCGGGGATGGAGTGCGTCATCGAGAAGAAGTCGAGCGAGATGCCGCCGAGGTTGACATGGCTGCCACCCTTGACCTCGCGGAACTTGGGCGCGCGGATTCGGAACTCGGAGAGCTTGCCCTCGATAAAACCGAGCGTCAGCTTGCTCGAGAAGATGGGCACCTTGTTGTTGAGGTCCTGCAGCAGGTACGGAAGCGAACCGGTGTGGTCCTCGTGGCCGTGAGTGACGATGATACCGCGGAGCTTCTCCTCGTTCTCCAGAACATAGGTGTAGTCGGGAAGCACCAGGTCGATACCGGGCTGGGAGTCATCCGGGAACATAAGACCGGCGTCGACGAGCACCATGTCGTCGCCGCACTCGAAGACCGTCATGTTCTTGCCGATGCCGTCAAGACCGCCGAGCGGGATGATCTTCAAGGGAGATGATTTTTTAGCTGCCATAGGTTAGTGTGGTTTCCTTTCTTCGAAACGGGTCTGGAACAACCGACGGGGCGCTTCTGGCAAACCGACCGCCGGGAACGTACAAACATGCATCACAGAGTCGATGCAGTAACCACAGTATGATACCCATTTGCCCACCAACAGACCACCCATGCATCAAAGCCCCATCCAAACCGGTCTATCCCGCCGGTTTCCCGTGGGGCGGGCACTGATGAAGTTTCCTGCTCTACAGTCCTGCTCACGACGGAGGCCACATTAAGTGGCCTCCTGTTCGTGCGGAACTCGCGATAAACTTAACCCCCACACCCCTCACGCGGCGGGCAACCGTCGTTGGGCTTATCACTGACACGAATAAACCGCTTGTATATCGTCTGCTAGCTTGGCACGGTACAATACTTGCAGCTTTAATTCATGAATTAGTGGAGTTATTGATGGCAGAATCTCGTGCGGAGCGTAGGGCTCGTCGTGCTTTGGTGGAGGCGGCTGAGGGGTTGAAGGAGGAGAAATCTTCCAAGAAATCAAAGTCGTCTCAGGATGCGAAGGGTAAGTCGGTCAAGGGCAAGGCCAAGCGTCCCGGCTCTCGTCGGGGTGAGGACAAGGCATCTCAGACTCGCACCAAGCGCCCACATAAAGATCCGGTTTCGTCTGCACGTAAGGCCGTAGACCCCAAATCTCCCTGTTCGATCATGAAATCTTGTGGTGGGTGCACGGCGCTCAATCGTCCTTATAAAAAGCAGTTGGCGGCCAAGCAAGCTGCTATGGAGGAGCTTTTTGCTTCGCTTTGTGAGCGTGAGGGTATCGCCGTTGATCCTATTCGCGGTATGGGCGTCACCCTGGGCGACCCGGGTAAATATCCTGCGCCGCGTGGCTTTCGCCATAAGGCTGCCACTCCCTTTGCTCCCGGTAAGGAGGGCGCTGTCCGTTGCGGTTTCTTTGAGCGCGGCACGCACAAGATCGTTGCCGTACCCGAGTGTCCTGTCGAGGCGCCGGGTGCCCGTCAGATTCTCAACGGCATCGCACGCGAAGCTGAGCGGCTGCATATTCCCGCCTTTAATGAGGACAAGCATCTTGGTTTGGTTCGCTATGCCGTCGTCCGCTGCGGTTGGCGTACCGACCAGGTCATGGTTACGCTCGTGACCGCCCAGCGTGACTTACCGCATGCGCAGGAGTTCTTTGAGGCTGTCGCGGCGCTCGATCCGCATATCGTCACCGTTGCCCAAAATATCAATGGCCGTCCCGGTAACGCCATCTTGGGTGAGGAGACTCGTATCGTCTATGGCGCCGAGTGCATGCGCGACCAGCTGCTCGGTTGCGAATTCGATATCTCCCCTACCGCGTTCTATCAGACCAATCCGCAGCAGACCGAGCTGCTCTATCAGCTCGCGATTGACGGCATGGACCTGCAGCAGGGTGACATTCTTATGGATGCCTACTGCGGCAGCGGCACCATCGGTCTGTGCGCTGCGAAGGATGCCCAGGACAGAGGTGTCGGCATTATGCTGCTCGGCGTGGAACGCAACCCGGCGGGCATTGCCGACGCACGTCGCAATGCCGAGCTCAACGGCCTCACCCGCAGCGCTTGGTTTATGGCCGACGACGCCACCGATTACATCCTGGACGCCGCCGATAACAACGAGCGCGTCGATGTTCTCTCCATCGACCCGCCGCGCGCCGGCTCTACACCCGAGTTCCTCGAAGCTGCCTGCGCACTTAAGCCGCGCCGCATCACCTATATCAGCTGCAACCCCGTGACCCAAGAGCGCGACCTGCACCAGCTCCTCGACGGAGGCTATCGCCTGCTCAAGATCACGCCCGTCGACATGTTCCCTCACACCGACCACACCGAAACCGTAGCGGTCCTCGAGCGCCGCTAATCCACCGGCACAAGAAAGGGGGCGACCCGCCTGGGCCGCCCCCTTCGCTTGGTTTATAAATTCCGCTACATCCCCTTGCGCAGGTCGCATACGCCGGCTGCCGCCATCTCGCGCAGCAGCGTCTCGCGGTCGCGCGTCACGATCAGGTCCAGCGGGAAGTGAATCTCGTCGAGCAACTTGCGGGCGTGCTCGAGCTTGCCAATGGCCATACCAATGTGGGCATCGGTCGACACACCAATACCCACGCCCAGCTCGGCGCAGCGCTCGGCAATCTTGCGGCATACGGCCCAATGCTCAGTGTCGGCACCGCGCTCAAGACTATGGTTGTTGATCTCAATGATCTTGTGCTTGGCTTTGGCCGCCAGCAGCACCTCATCGATATCGAACGGCACGCCCGAACGACCCGTATGCCCAAGCATGAACACCTTGGGATGCTCCAAGGCATTGATATACATCTGGGTCGTTTGGGCGAGCGTCGCGCCTTCGGCAAACTGCGGATTATGCACGCTTGCCACCAAATAATCCAAATTGCGCGTCACCAAATCGAACAGCGAATGCTGGTGACTGTACGAATCGCCGGCAATATTGAGCGAAACGGGAATGTCCTCGCCAAACAAGCTTCCGTCCAGCGAAACGATATCGGCCTCGGCGCCGCGAAGCACCAGCACGCCGCTCCAAATGCGCGGCCAGATATCCTGGTTAATAAAGAACTGGAAACTGCGCAGGTCATTGGGGCAAGGCGTAACCATAGAGCTCAGATGGTCGGCAGATCCGAGCACCTGCAGGCCACGTTCCGCCGCCCAGTACACATTCTCCTCAATGGTTGAGTACGCATGCGCGGAGAACAGCGTATGAGTATGAATATCACAAGAAAGCAGGTAGGGCATCGGGTCTCCTTATCCGGTATGGCCGTCGCGTATATTCATTGTACGCATAGCTTTCGGCAGTCGTAAAACTGCTTCATCCCAATCACACAACGGCATAGACAACGGGGTCTGGCTTAAAACCAAACCCCGTTTCACGTAAAACATTGTAAGCAGAGCGCTTTACTTTTGACGATACTCGTCGGCCAGCTGCTTCCAGGCGGGCAGTGAGTTAACGATAGTCTCGTAGCTCACACAGTAGCCCAAGCGGAACCAGCCCGGCATGCCAAAACTATCCGAGGGCACCGCGAGCAGCTCATACTTCTTCGCGCGCTCGCAGAAAGCGTTCGCATCGGGCTCCAGCGCCTTCACCCACAGGTAGAATGCACCATCCGGCTCAACATAGGTGTAGCCGTACTCCGCTAGTGCATCGGTAAGCGCGGTGCGGTTGCGTGCATAGGCCTCAACGTCACTCGGCTCATCGATGCAGTCGATAATTACGCGCTGGAAGAGCGCCGGCGCGCACACGAAGCCCAGCGTACGGGCGGCACCGGCAACGGCGGGCATTAGACGAGCTGCCTGAGGGTTCGTATTGGGAACCAGAATCCACCCCACGCGCTCGCCCGGCAGCGAAAGCGACTTGGAATACGAGTAGCACACGATGGTGTGCTCGTAGATCGAGGGCACCCAAGGCACCTCGGCGCCATAGACAATCTCGCGATACGGCTCATCCGAGATAAGCATGATCGGGTTCTCGGGATCGCGCTTGGCGTTGACCTCGCGTAAAACACTGGCCAGTCGCGTCAGGGTATCGCACGTATACACGGCGCCGGTCGGGTTGTTGGGTGAGTCGATAATGACGGCAGCCGTCTTATCGGTAATCGCCTTGAGCACGTTATCCACGCTCAGCTGGAACGTATCTTCATCGGCGAGCGCCTCGACACACGTACAGCCGGCCTTCTCAATCCACACGCGATACTCCGGAAAATACGGCGCAATGACGATAACCTCATCGCCCGGGTTCGTAACGGCGTTGAGCGTGCAGGTGAGCGAAGCCGCGGCGCCCACGGTCATAAAGACATCCTTGCCCTCATAACTCGTACCAAAGCGGCGGTTGAGCGACTCAGCCACGGCGGTACGGCACTGCGGCAGGCCCGGTGCGGGCGTGTATCCGTGCAGCTGGTCGCTCGGCAGCTCCAGGGCCTTCTTAATCGACTCAGCCACAGCAGCGGGTGCCGGAACGCTCGGATTGCCCAGCGAAAAATCGAATACGTTTTCCGCACCGATCTGCGCCTTGCGCTCAAGGCCATAGCTAAAAATCTCACGGATGATGGAGCTTTCCGCACCGCGAGCATACATAGTTTCGTTGATCATCTGTTCCCCTTTCGCATAGGCGCTATTGTACGCTTTAGCCGAGCAAAGTGCCGCAGCAATGTTGATTGGGGACAGACTTAAATGCGTGAAAACGCTCATTTAAGTCTGTCCCCAATCAACAGACGGCCCCATATCGCTCAAAAGAAAAAGCCTCCGCAGGTTTCCCCGCGGAGGCTTTCGCCACAAAGACTATTTGTCGGCGTCGGTGTCGGCATCGACGACGGCATGGTCATCGTCAGCATCATCGGATGCGGCTTCGGCATCCTCCTGCATGGCCGCCTGCGCAAAGGCCGCGGCATCAGCCGCCAGCTCCTCCTCGCTCATTCGAGGCACGCGCTTCTTGGTCGGCATGCCGGCCGCCTTGGCATTGCGCTCCTCCTTGGCCGCCAGGATATCGCCCTCGCGCTCAAGGTAGGCGTCCCACTCGTTATCGAGCAGGGCATTCACGGCATCGCCCTCGACAGTCTCGCGCTCAAGCAGCACCTTCGCCATCAGATCGAGCTGATCGCGACGGGCATCCAAGATCTCGACAGCACGACGATGGGCCTCGCGCATGATACGCTGAACCTCGATATCAATGCGGCGCGCCGTCTCCTCGGAGTAATCCTGATGATCGGCATAGTCGCGGCCCAGGAATACCTGATGCTGCGCCTCGCCAAAGACCTGAGTGCCCAGCTCCTCGCTCATGCCCAGACGTGTGACCATCTCGCGCGCCATCTTGGTCGCGCGCTCCAAGTCGTTGCTCGCGCCCGACGTGATGTCATCGCACATGAGCTCCTCGGCAACGCGACCGCCCAAGAACACGGCAAGCTCGTCGAGCATCTCGTTCTTGGTCTTGAGGAAGTGGTCCTCCTGCGGAAGCTGCAGCGTATAGCCCAGGGCCTGACCGCGGCTGACGATCGAGATCTTATGAACCGGATCGGAGTGCTCCAGGATGTGGCCCACCAAAGCGTGACCGCTCTCGTGGTAGGCAATCGTGGTGCGCTCGGCCTCGGTCATCACGCGACCCTTGCGTTGCGGTCCGGCAATCACGCGCTCCATCGACTCCTCGACCTCGTCCATCGAGATCACGGAACGATGACGGCGAGCGGCCAGCAGCGCAGACTCGTTGAGCAGGTTCGCCAAATCGGCACCAGTAAAGCCAACGGTCATCTGGGCGAGCTTCTCAAACTTAACGTCCTCGTCCATCGGCTTGTTCTCGGCATGCACGCGCAAGATCTGCTCGCGGCCCTTCACATCCGGACGGTCGACCGTAACCTGACGGTCAAAACGGCCGGGACGCAGCAATGCCGGATCCAGGATGTCAGGACGGTTGGTCGCAGCGATCAGGATGACCGACTCGCTTTCCTCAAAGCCGTCCATCTCGACCAGCAGCTGGTTGAGCGTCTGCTCGCGCTCGTCGTGACCGCCGCCCAAGCCGGCTCCGCGCTGACGTCCCACGACATCGATCTCATCGATGAAGATGATCGACGGGGCCTGGGACTTGGCCTCCTTAAAGAGGTCACGCACACGGCTGGCGCCGACACCTACGAACATCTCGACAAAGTCGGAACCCGAGATGCTAAAGAACGGCACGCCCGCCTCGCCGGCAACGGCCTTGGCCAGCAGCGTTTTACCGGTGCCCGGAGGGCCAACCAGCAACACGCCACGCGGGATCTTGGCGCCCAGCTTGCGATAGCGATCCGGATCGCTCAAAAAGTCACGGATCTCCTCGAGCTCCTCGACTGCCTCGTCCACGCCGGCAACGTCTTCAAACTTGACCTTGGGGCGTGTGGCCTCGTTGGTCTTGGCGTTGGTCTTGCCAAACTGCATGTTCCTGTTGTTGGCGCCCATCATCTGGCGCATAAAGTAGAACATGATGGCGATAAGGGCGATCGTCGGAAGCACACTCATCGCCAAGTCGCCCCAAAAATCGGGATCGTTGGTGTTGACGATGTACTTGGTATCGGGGTGCTCCGACATGAGCTCGGCAAGCGAATCGGAGCCGACATAGGTCGAGGAGAAGCTCTTGAGCTCGCTCGTATCGCCCTTGTCCTTCTTCGTCTTCCAGTAATGACCCGTCACGCTTCCGTCTTGAACCGTATAGGTCAGATCTTCGACGCGATCCTGCTTGATGGCGCTCACCATCTCGCTCGTCGCGAGCTTAACGGTATTGCTGGAATTGGCAAAGCCGGAGCCCATGTTAAAGAAGGCGTAGCCCAGAAGCGCGCAAGCCAAAATAAAATACAGCCAGCCCGTACGCGTGGGCTTCTTGCCTCCGGGCATCCCCGGGATCTTAGGCTCCCGGGGAGTCTGGGAATTGTTATCGTTATGGTCGTCGGGCATCTTACGAATAAACCTCCGGTTTCAAAATGCCCAGATACGGAAGGTTACGATAGCGCTCGGCATAGTCGAGGCCGTAGCCCACCACAAAGGCATCGGGGCAATGGGTTCCAACATACTTGGGCGTGATGGCCGAGGTGCGGTCCTCAACGTCCTTCCACAGGAAGGCAGCGACCTCCAGCGAAGCGGGCTTGCGGCTCTCGAGGTTCTTCATCAGGTACTTGAGGGTCAGGCCCGAGTCCAGAATGTCCTCGACGATCAGCACGTCGCGACCACGGATGTCGATATCCAGATCCTTAATGATACGCACGATGCCCGAAGACTTCACACCGTCGCCATAGCTCGAAACAGCCATGAAATCGATGTTGGTCGGTAGCTCAATCTTGCGCATCAGGTCGCCCATAAAGACAACGGCACCGCGCAGAACCGCGATCAGCACCAGATCCTTACCCGCGTAGTCGCGAGTGATCTCCTCGCCCAGGCGAGAAACGATGCCGTCGATATCCTCCTGCGTAAACAGAACCTTCTCGATATCCGGATGTTGAGAAGCCATGACAACCCTTTCTTGTGCTTAATCGCCCACACACCGCCGTATGGACGCGAACTACACATTCTAGCAGCGCACGGGGTATATTTTCCAGCCCGCGCACCATCAGCGCGGGAATACCGTCAACGCCGCACAGAACAGCTGGTGCGAGGGGCTAATCCGCGTCAACCACGCGAAGCAGATAAGCCACACGCGTCGCCGCCGTGCATTTAAAACGTTCGTCCGCGCGAACTCCGGCGACCCACACCACGGCACCTCCCGGCGCCGTCCTCACCATGGGCACGCCGGCGCGCTCGGAAACGGGAATGCGAGCCTCGCCTAGCAAGTCGGATACCTTCTTGCTTCGGCCACTCATTCCTAACGGGCACATCACGTCTCCCGGTGCGGGACCGTCCACCCACAGGCGCGCCAATCGCGCCTCTGCAGGGATCTCGCCACGTGAGCCCGCCAGGATCCGCTCACTATCGCTGTCGGCAAAACCCAGGGCAGCCGCGTCTACCAAAGCTGTCACTTCCCCGGCGACCGCAAGCTCACGGGCGCGGCGCACGATATCGCATCCCGGCTCAACGGCCATCGGCTCTGCGACCAGCATGCGCCCCCCGCCCAACGGCAAACGACCGGGTACGGTAACCCAGTCCGCGACCAGGCCCTCGCGAGCCGCCGGCGCCTTAAACGCCAGCATGCCAAACTCGACGCGCGCGTCAATCCCCGCCGGAAGCGTGACCGAGCCGGCGCCCTCGGCAACGCAGGAAAGGACTCGCTCCACATGTCGCATCTCGGGACGAGCGTCCGGATCGATGCGCTTAATCGCCAGTCGCACGATGCGCCGCGCGATTACCACCTCGGCCGCAGCAAGGCGCCTAGCATCGAGCACCAGCGCGCCCGCTGCCTCTTTGCGCAAACAGCTTCGAAACGCCTGTGCCGACAGCTGGGATAGAAACGCATCTTCATCACCCAAGATCTCACAGGCGGCGCCAATCGTCTTGCAGATGCTCGCGTTGCGCTGCGCCACCACCGGCATCACTCGATGGCGCACGTAGTTTCGCAGATACGAGATATCCTCATTGCTCTCGTCTTCACGCCACGGCTGACCATGTACCTGTAGATAGCCCACGAGCTCGCCATGAGTTAGGTCGAGCAAGGGACGCACCACGATATTCCTCCGGCGAGGAATGCTCGATAGACCAGCGGGCCCCGAACCCTTAATCGCGTTCATCAAAAACGTTTCCGCGCGATCCGAAGACGTGTGCGCGGTGCAGATACGAGCCGCCGTTCGCGGCGCCCCCGTCTGGGCGCAGAGTTCGCGAACATACCTCCGCGCCGCGGCATAGCGCACCTCGCGGGCCGCGGCCTCAATATTGCCCGACTCCCCATCAAAATAAGCGTGCTCCACACACAGCGGTAAACCATATTGCGCGCAGAGCTCACGCACAAAGGCCTCGTCGCCATCGGACGCCTTGCCGCGCAGATGATGGTTTACATGCAGCACATGCAGGCGCTCGCGAGCAATGGGGGCAACACCGCGTCCGTCTTGGATATCCAGCTTTGATGTGCACGCCATAAGAAGCAGTGCCGTCGAGTCCGCGCCGCCTGATACCATGAGCACGACAGGAGCAGCCTGCTGTCTCGTCCGGGTCTCATCGACTGCCCCAGGCACGGCATGGTGTCCGTAATGCTGTGATACCGTTGGCATTCGCTTCCTCCTCTATTCGTCCGCACCCATTGTATCCTTTGGAATCTTATGTCTCGTCTGCACCTTCATATCCTCGGCAGTGGCTCTAAAGGCAACTGCGCACTCATCGAGGGCCCGCAGGGGCTCATTATGGTCGATGACGGACTGTCTCGCCGCGAGACATTAAAGCGCATGGCAGAACTGGGACTCTCGACAGACAACGTCTCGGCTCTTCTCATTACTCATGAGCATAGCGATCACATCAAGGGCCTCGATGTCTGGTGCAAGCACTGGCACGGCCCCCTCTTTGCCAGCAGGGGCACTCTTTCGAACAAAGAAAATCTTTCGCATCTGCCTGTCGAGGAATTCGATCCCGGTGACACCCTATCCATTGCCGGCATCCACGTGCAAACCTACTCAACATCACACGATGTCATCAATCCAGTCGGTTATCGATTCGACACCCTCGATGATTCCATCGGCTTTGCCACCGACACCGGAGAGCTATCGAGCCAAGCCATGAACACCCTCAAAGATTGTCGAGTCCTCGCGCTCGAAAGCAACCACGATGTGACCATGCTGCGCGAGGGAGAATATCCCCGCTTTCTTCAGGAGCGCATCCTGTCTGCAAGGGGACACCTCTCCAATGGCCAAGCCGCCGAAGCCGCGCGCGAACTTGTTACCGATCGCACCGAACAGCTCATTGCCATGCATATCAGCCAAGATAACAATCGTCCGAGCCTTACCGTCAAAAGCTATGCCAAAGCTCTGGCCGCAGCCCTGGATGACGAGGTCGGCAGCTCCGCAACCCTTCTCCAAGGATCGCGAAAACTCTCGATACGCCCTGCGAGTCAGTATCAACCGGCAACCATTCAATAGACTGTCCTAGACAGCAAAAGGGCCGAGAATCGCTTCCCAGCCCCTTTTGCTGTCTTTTAATAGCGCAGAACACCAACGAAATTAGTCGATGGAGATCTTCGTAACGTTCTTCTTCTCGACGATCTTGGGAACCGTAACGGTCAGGATGCCGTCAGCGTACTTAGCCGAGAGGCCCTCGCTCGAAGCGTCCTTTAGATACACGCCACGCGTCGCGCTGTACGAGCTGAACTCCTTCTGCAGGAAGTTCTTGCCCTCGTTCTCCTCGTCTTCCTCGACATTCACGCTAATGGACAGACGGCCCTCGTTAAGCTCGACATCGATATCGTCCTTGGCGACGCCGGTCAGATAAGCCTTGACCTCATAGCCGTCGCCCTTATCCTCAACGTCAACGGGGAACGCCTTGGAAGCAATCGAGTTGTTTGCAAGGTCGGTCATATCATCAAACAGATCGAACAACGAGCTAGCAGAAGGACGAACGCCAAAAACCGAACGATAAGGAACCATGCTTGCCATGTTTACCACTCCTTTTAAGGACTGCCGAGTCATCTTCTAGGTGACTGGGACTTCTTTTGACGCTCTTATATATGCCCACCCAGTGCTCATATATACATCGACTATAAAGTTTTTTGAGTCCAGTACTATAAGCATATCTAAGTGTGTATGACTCAGGTTTTAATAAGGTTAAGGTTCTTTGAACCAGAGCTTAAATCACGAGTATGTACGCAACTACAAATAACTAGGGGCTTACAATGAGCGCGTACACGTTGTTGGTAACGAGCTAAAGGGCATCATGGACGACCAAAACCAGAACAAAATGTTTATGCCGACGCAGGGGGAAGATACTTCCACGCAGCCGCCACGGTTCCATCGCCCCCACATCTCGCAAGAGCCCATTAATGACCCGGAGCCCGAGTATGTGACGAGAAATCGATATCAAACGCTCGAGGATGCCCAAACGGGACGTAAACATATGGGCGTCGCCTCGGGAGACCCTGTATATCTAAAAGACGCACCATTATCTAAAAACAGCGCAGCTAGTGATGAGCCGATAAAAGCATCCGCCGCTCATCAACAAAGAGGTCCTCGACCAAAGCAAACCTTGACGCATTCGGCTCGCTATCTCGAAACACCAAAACAGGGAAAATCAATCTTCGTTTCGACAAGTAAACGACGCAAGCAGCATCGACTGACAATCCTGCTTTTGATCATTGCGGTCATAGCAGTTGCCCTTGTCATTAGATTTATCTTCTTTAAATAAAGGCTCAATACCAAAAACGATAAGATCGTCTGGTGTAATTGAGTCATTTACGCCCCGTAAACGCAAAAAAGGGGGAGGCCGCGAGGCCTCCCCCTTCTCAGTTCAA
>URYA01000007.1 GCA_900551975.1 uncultured Collinsella sp.
AGACCTCACCAACTCGTTCTACTTCATCGAGGCCGGCACGCTCGTGGAAAAGATCGAGTCGTCCTCGCAGACGCTCAAGCAGGAATACCTCGATACATACGAGGGAGGTGAATGACATGAAACTATTTGAACAGCTGAAGTCCAATGCGTCGCGCATGGCTGTCTACGCCATCCTCGTGGCAACGGCTTTATGCGGAATCGCGGCACCCGTCTATGCGCTCAACGGGGAGAAAGGCGATGTCGAACCCGCGTACATGGCTTCGACGGTTAAAGACCGGTACAAAGCCTTCTCTGGAGACACGTTTTACGTAGCAGAGTACGACACGACCTACCGTCAGCTTCGCTACAACAAGAGATACGAATATCTAGGCCCAGAAGTAATCAGCTATACGTCGGGTTGGTACCGCTCCAGCTATGGACACATAACCCAGTTCAAGTGTAACTACCGCGTGTACAACTAAAGCAACCGGCTGGGACGAGGGGCGACGCAAAAGCGTCGCCCCCGTTTTTAACCATGCCAGCTGAACCTGGTTCAGGCTTCAATGCAAGAAGAAGCAGGCCGAGGTCCAGATTTCGGACAAGAAGAGGGCGCTCGCGCGCGAGGCGCGCAAGGCACGCAACCACGCGCTCATGGTCGTCGGCGGGCTCATCGTGAACCACGCGCCGTGCGGCAACTGGAAACGCATCGACTGGGACAGGCTTGCGGCGTGAATCGACCGCCACGGATACAAGATCACCGGCTCCACGCAGCACGGAATCTGGACCCGTAACCTTTCGTAGCCCAGATCAAAATACCGGTTGTTTCCAGAAATCCTCTAGGAGGCGTCTAGATAGAGGATTTCTGGAAATGCAAATAGCTTTAGATTCCGAGCGTATCGACCGGAGCAACAACGATGCCTTCGCTAGTTACGTGAGCCGGCATACCAAACCCGATGACGATGAGTTTCGCCGCAGGCGGCCTCTCCCCGCGATCGACCAGCTTTCGCTCAAGTCGAAGCAGATTTTCCACTGCCTCTGGTACTTGGGGGCTCCCGAGCTTAACCTCAACGGCAACCCACGAGCCGTCACGGCGATGGACAATCGCGTCGACCTCTAGGTCATCAGCGTCGTGGTAGTGAGATACGGTCGCATCGCTGACCGCCGCGTAAACCTTGAGATCGTGCAGCACAAGGGATTCGAAGAGCAAGCCAAGGGTCTTCGGATCGGATGACAACGACTCCGGATCCGCACCGATGAGGGCGACGGCGAGCGATGAGTCCGCAAGGTGCCGCTTCGCGCCCTGCCGCAACTTCACCGGCGACCTGAGAGCCGGATGCCACGCGGGGACATCGTCGACGATATTGATACGGCGCAGCGCGTCCATGTAGCCGGTAATCGTATTCTTTGAGACGTCAACACCCAAATCCCTTTCGATGGACCTCATGCCGGCAAGAGTCGATTCATTGCGTGCAAGCGACGAGAGCAAGGCCCTTACCTTAACCGGGTCGCGTTTCACTCCATCCGCCCTCGAAACGTCAGACTCGCAAACACCGTCAATATAGGCGGCGGCTATCCGCATTGCGTCGGCAGTTGTCTTACCGACCGCTTGGGGCCAACCGCCGCGGCAGAGCAAATCCGCGATACCGGCGATACCGGCGATGGATCCGAGTGACGCCGCAACGGAATCGCCATCGAGCAGCGCACCAAGCGAGACCGCTCCCGACGAAATACCGAGCTCGAAAAGCGTCATGGTATCCATCCGCAAACGGGCGATTCGACCCACACCGCTGTGCATCGGCTGGTTCTCGGCTCGCGGCGTCGCAGATCCGGTGAGAATGAACTGTCCTGGCTCCCCTCCCCTGACATCGCATTCGAATCGCACGGCATCCCATAGCTTCGGTTCTTCCTGCCATTCGTCGACAAGCCTCGGGGTCGGTCCGACAATTGCTTGGGCCGGATCGAGACGAGCGAGCTGGAGGGCCGCAAAACCGCCAGATGGGTCGGAGAGAGATAACGATGACTCGGCAAATCTCTGAGCTGTCGTTGTCTTTCCACACCATTTCGGCCCCTGAATGAGCACTGCACCAAAAATGCCAAGGTCGCGCTCGACCAAGCAGTCAACACAACGTCCTATATACCGATCCATCGGCTTTCCCTCCAATCATTCATTTGAAATTATAGCGTCTATCTGCGTCGTTGGGACAAATAACGATTACTTATTGGGACGATTGACGGTAATTTATTGGGACGATTGACGATAGCTCGTTGGGACGATTTCCATTTTCTTAAGGCACTAATCAACGAGACCCACTGTGAACTATGAGACGGATAAATTTAGCTGACGCCTCTCATGAGTTCAGCAATGCTGATTTGAAATCCGTCGGCAATCTTCTTGAGATTTGAAAGGCTGACATTACGCCGCCCGACTTCAATGCTCGCGTAGTAGGAACGATCCATTTCAATCAAATTGGCGAACTGCTCTTGGCTGCACCCGAGTCCAGCGCGGAGCTCTTTGCATCTCATGCCGAATGATTTCTGAAGCGTCTTCGTATCCAAGACAAAAAGAGTCATGGATTGTTGTATAAAAGCCAACGGACTATATACAACAATCCCAGTTAAGGCGCATAATTGTCTCTATTGGAAAGCGCTCTGATGCCCAGTCGGATAGGGCACGGAAAAGGAATGGAACAGCACGATGACCCAGGGAAAGCACTTCGCTGCCGGTGGCGATCACTTCGCCGCACTGCCAAACAAAAAGATTCACACTCCGAAGGGGATCGCGCGTCTGACCGTCACCGCGGCGACCATGGCCGCCATGACCGGATCGAGCCTCATCTCACCGTTCGCGGCATTCGCCCAGACCGGTGACGGGGGCACGCAGCACCCCGCCGTGATGTCGCCGATCGCCGCCCACGCCGGCACGGCAGCCGGTACCGGCGCGAAATCCGCCGCACAGACCATCGCGGACCTGCAGAAGGCAGTCGACGAGGCGAAGGCGAAGGAGGACGCCGCCAAGGCATCCTTCGATGAGGCCGCCGGCCCCTACAACGAGGCGGCTTCCGCCCGCGAACAGGCCAAGGCATCCTACGATTCTGCAGTCAACGCCGGCACGGCAGCCGACCGAGCGGCAATGGACGAGTACGCCCGTCAGGTCGCGGAGGGCAAGGACGCCGCCGATGCCGCCGGCAAGGACCTCGAGCAGGCGAAGGCAGGTCTCGCAGACGCCAAGACCGATGCGTCCGAGAAGGACGAAGCGTACCAGTCCGCCCTCAAGGCGGCCCAGGATGCCAGGGACGCCCTCGATAAAGCCAAGGCCGATGCCGTAGGCGCCACCCCGGAGGCAATCAGTGCCGCCGAGCAGGCCGTGCGCGACGCCCAGGCTGCCGTGGACAGGGCACAGGCCGAACTGGACAACGCCAACGCGACGCTTGCCGATGCCCAGTCCAAGCTGGTTGCGGTCCAGTCTGCAAAGGATTCCGCCGATGCCGTCCTCGCCGCAGCCCAGCAGAACAAGGACGCGGCGGATGCGAAGGCCGCAGCCGCCAGCGCCGCCTACGAGAAGGCGAAAGCAGACCTCGCTGCAGCGGAGGCAGGCGCGAGCGGCCCGGAGTACGATGCGGCAAAACAGAAGGTCGCGGACGCGGAGGCAGCCCTCGCTGCCGCACAAGCGGCACAGTCCCAGTGCGAGTCCGAGCTCGAGCAGGCGCAATCCGCCGCGGCAACGGCACAGACCGAGCTAAATGATGCCCAGGCATCCCTCTCTGCGAAGCAGCAGGCCGCGGTCGATGCCGCGTCCGGCGTGAACGACGCCCAATCCGCACTCGATGCCGCGAACTCCGACCTCGATGCCGCCAAGCAGGCGAACGTCAACGCCATCGCCAAGCTGGATGCAGCGAAGCAGGCTGTCAAGGACGCTGAGTCCGCCAAGGCAGCCGCCGACGTAGAGCTCGCGAACGCCAAGACCGCAAAGGATACCGCTGACGCCGCCGTGACCGCCGCGCAGCAGAAGGTCGACGAGGCCCAGGCGAAACTCGATACCGCCGACGCGCAGCTCAAGCAGGGAGCCATCGGTTTCTTCCGTGCCATGGGTGCCGAAGATGCAGCCAACATCATCCTGAACGCCAAATATGCCGGAAAGACCGAAGTCGGCAACTCCAAGGACGCCACGTCTCTTGACAATATGCTCAATGCGATCAAGTGGATGAAGTCCGTCAACGACTACCGCAAGTCGGTCGGCCTGTCCGAGCTCCATGTCACCTACAAGCTCATCGCCGGTGCGATCGCAGATGCCAACTACAGCGACACCGTGCTCGATCATGCCCGTCAATATGATTTTGCCGAAAACCTGGCATGGAATTACGGAATCGATCCGAGTGGGCAGTGGATCGAGCAGGAGAAGGGCTTTTTCGACAAGGCAACGGAGGCCCTTTATGGAGTCACCGGTCTTGTCGGCAAGGATGCCTATGATTTCTATGCAAAGAACGGTGTCGCAATCAACCATTGGATTGCAGACAACTGCCACTGGGAGAACGGCAGTAGCGGCACCGTCGGCCATTACATGAACATCATCAATCCCGAACTCGCCGTTATGGGAATGGCAACCTGCACCAAGGGCACCATGTCCGGGCTTCAGACGCAGTGCTACACCGCAGAGATCTCCGGCTGGTCCGGCTCCGGTTGGAACATGAACCCCATCTCCGTCGACGAGTACGAGCAGAAGCTGACCTCCTATATCAACGGCCTGAAGAACGCCAAGAGCGCACTCGACGCAGCCAAGGCCGATCTCGCATCCAAGCAGCAGGCAGCCACCGACGCCGCTGAAACCGTCCAGCAGAAGCAGGACGCAGCGGATTCCGCACAGGCAGATGTCGATGCCGTAAAGCAGGGTGTTGCCGATGCCCAGCGTGCCGTCGATGCCGCAAAGGCTGATCTCGCATCCAAGCAGCAGGGCGTCACGGATGCTCAGACCGAGCTTGATGCGGCGAAATCGGACCTCGATGCCGCCAACGCGGCAGTCGATACGGCAAAGTCGACCGTCCAGCAGAAACAGGTCGCCTTTGATGCCGCCAACGCAGCCGTAACGGCCGCACAGTCTAAGTTGGATTCCGCCAAGGCGGACACCGCTGCTAAGCAGCAGGGTGTGGACGATGCGAACGCCGATCTCGCGAAGTTCTTCCAGGACGTCGCCGACGCCAAGAAGGCGGTCGATACCGCAAAGAGCGTTCATGACGCGGCGGCAGCCGATCAGGTCGAGAAGGCGACCGTCCTCGCCGCCGCCGAGCAAAAGGCGGACGCCACCGCACGCGCCCTCGCGGATGCCCAGCGTGCCGTCGATGCCGCAAAGGCCGATACCAGCGTTGCCGCCGACAGGCTTACCGGCTCCCAGACCGATCTCGATGACGCACAGTCGAACCTCGACATCCTCACCGATCTTGCCGCGAAGCTCGCAGAGGCACAGCAGCGCGAGCAGGATGCAGTAAAGGCCGTCAATGACACCAAGGCCGCCCTCGATGCCGCGAAGGCGGATACCATCGCCGCCGAGTCCCTGGTCTCCGCCGCCGAGCAGGTGAAGGCGCAGGCAGACGCCAAGCTGTCGAAGCTGAACTCCATCGATGCCGGCGCGGCGATCGCTTCCGGCAATGATGTGAACGCGGATGACGCCCTCAACGCGCTTTTCGCCGCAGCAGTCGAGACACGTGCCAAGGTCGCGCCCGCCAAGGCCATCCTGGACGAGAAGCAGGCCGCGGTGGACGAGCTCCAGCCCGGCTACAATGCGACACTCGCCGCCTACGAGCAGGCGAAGTCCGACCGCATCGCAGCGGAGCAGAAGCTTTCCGATGAGATCGCACGACAGGAGGCAGAGGAGGTCGCAAAGCAGCAGGCGGCATACACCCCGAAGCATCTCGCCGGCACGGATACCGCCCAGCCCGGCAGCCTCGCCCAGACCGGCAGCCTCGCCCAGACCGGCGACCGCGCGGGACTTATCGGCGAGACGTTCGTCATCGGCGGTACCGTCCTCGTGGCAGCCGGCGTCTTCCTCGATCAAAAGAAGCGCCGCGAGCAGATGTAGGACAAATCGCATAACGACTCGGAAAGGGGAATCCCGCAAAAGGGATTCCCCTTTTTCGTCTCGCCAGCCACGGTTCGTTGAGGCAGCTTCAGATTAAGGGCCACAGATTAAACCGATCTACAACTGTGACCATATGACTGTGCGCACATGTTAGCATAGTCATATGGTCACCTATTTGCAGCTGCGATTATGCTGCGACAACTCAACCGTTAGCGCTTATTAAACAGCCGACCAAATCCTGGTTTGCCCAGTGTCTGGCGCATCTGCCCCACCTGAATCTCCGTCTCCACGCCATCCTTGCCGAAGACGTTGCTCATATTTTTAGCAGTCGGGATGACCGTCTTCACCTCACCCGTCGTTAGGTCGAAGCGCTGGCAGCCGACCTGGTTCTCAAGATGGATCTGACCATCGGATCCAAAGACATTCTGGTACATGTCTGCCTCCTCGCAAGAAACTGTCGATCCCAAGATAACAGACGGGCGAATCCGGCGCAGCAGACGCTCGATAATACATGACCATGTTAATGTAGTCATATGCTCATGTATTACAAGCTGGGACCTTATGTATTAGAGCTCGAACCGCGCCGCCGCGTCACCATGAACACCGACGGCGAGAACATCGACTACTTCAAGGCGGAGGCCGCCCGCACGGACGCCCCCTATCAGGTCATCATCAACATGTACCTGACGGAGTCCCGCATGCAGAAGAGGCACCTCGCGGTCGCGTAATACAAATAGGCAAGATCCCACGCGTGTCACGCCTCGCCGCAATCGGAGCGCCGTCTGCGGCGCGGGGCGGAATAAGACCGGGCGACCCGGGCAATCTGGTCCCGGCTCTCCCGGTCGTATTCCTACGATATCGCCCCTAAATCACCAATGTGTCAGATAAAGAATGAGGCAATGGCTATGACCACGCATACGGCAGATGCAGCGACTGCGCTTTTTTTCCTCTCCTTTAGTCCGACGAATAGGGTTGCCGTAAAGTAAAGGGCGGAAATGCAGGATATGGCAAGCGAAACGAGCTCCTTGGGCGGTTTCAGCAAAAGGTCGCTAGCAAAGAGTAATGCAAGCAGGGCAAAGCCGATTGTGACCAAGTATCTCGATTGATTTTGCGACAGCATGGCAACTGCCTTTTATAACATGTAAGTGAAAAGTCGGTACGATGTCATTGCGGTTGCAAACAAGCCGCTGCCAGGACCGGTTGTCACGAGACCGGCAATAACGCATTTTCTCGGTTTCCAGCTCATGACAGACCCCCTCTCTCATGGTGAAACGCATACATTATGAGATATGCACATTATCTCGCTAATTAATTTCAATATCCATCATCTAACACTAAAGAATACTGACTCACTGGTTCAGCGACGATGCGTTTTTACCTTTGCGTTCCCACTCGCGTAACCGCCTCGCCGCGTCGGCGGTCGGAAGGGTCTCCGTCTCGCAATCAGCGACCTTGTAACCGTATCTGTCGAGCCAGGCAGCAAGTGCATCACAATCGACGCGCTTCCAGTCGCCGCCCGGCGCGTGCTGCATCACGAGGCCTCCGGCGACCACGAGCCCATGGATATGCTCTCCTTGCAGGCCTGCGATGATTCCGCCGGTGCATATGATGCTAGGTCGCTGTTCCGGCACTGCGCAAACGTATTGGCCTTTGTGCCCCTTTTGGCAACTTTAGCATGACTATAGGTTAAACCAACCCACAGTCATGAGCACGGTAGCGTAGTACTATACTAATTACTTAACATGCTCATATATTTCTACCTGCAACTTAGAATCACTTAATGTAGTCACATGTTAATGTGATAATATATGACTATGCTATTTCAGAAAGGGGAGGACATGGCGACGAACATCCTGCTAGTCAATCAGAAGGGCGGCGTCGGCAAGACGACGTTCGCCGACGAGATCGCCTGGGGTCTCGAGCGCCGCGGCCACAAAGTCGGATTCGGCAATCTCGACCCTCAGGGCGGCGCGAACCACGAGAAGAACCTGCTCGACGACGAGAACGCCGTAAACGTCATCGACACGCCGGGTTTCCTGAGTGACGAGACGGCCACGTACGCGAAAAACGCCGACATCGCGATCATCCCGGTCCAGCCAGGCACCCTCGGCCTAAAGCCGATGAAACGCACGATCAAGGTCATCACCGAGGCCAATCCCGATTTGTCCTTCGCAATCATCGTCAACAACTTCGCGGCAAACCAGACGGTCGACCGCCAGTTCCTCGAACTACTCGAAGCCGATGACTTGCCCGTGCTGGGCACCGTTCCGACCGCAGCGGCCTTCAAGCAGGGCGCGGCCCTGGGCAAGCCCGTGTACGAAATCGCGAAGAGCGGCAAGGCAGCCCTGGCAATCGAAAACATCCTGGACGAGATCGAGGAGGTCCTGTAATGGCCGGAAAGTTCAAGAAATCGACCTCCTACTTCGACGTCGCCGCGGAGAAGGCCGAGGAGAGGCAGCAGAAAATCGTTGAGAGCGCATCTGAGTCCCAGAAACCGGCTCCGCAGGTACGGAAAGCCGGGCGCCCCAAAAAAGGCGCTGAAGGGGCATCTGAGAGGCTTGTACAGCTGTCTGTCTACGTTCCCGAGAGCCATCGCAAGCGCTTGAAGCAGGCCGCACTCGAGGAGGACAAGTCCGTTTCCGACATCGCACGTGAGCTGTTCGACGAGTACCTTGCCGAAAACGGGTTTTAACGAAGAGGGCGGCGTGACGTTCTTAACGTTGTGACAAAATGGAAGCCCAAGAGGATCAGGACAGGGGCATCGAAAGGTGCTCCTGTCTCTTTTTAGGCCACTGAGAGCTGATTTAAGACCTCGTTTTATATAGCAATGAGAAAACGGTCAAACCCCACCAATAAGTCGTCCTATTTTCAATTCTGTGACCTTCTAGCGGTATTCTGTGCAAGGTTGACTGAATACCGGTATCCCGATCGACCGGGAATCGGATTCGGCACTCATTGCCGAATTGGACGGGTTGCGACTGAGTGCGATAGGTCGTCCGGGGAGCCGAAGGCGACGCCGGCGCCGGGGATCGGCGAGAACGTGGGTGGGGAGTTGGGGCGGAGCCCCACACTTTTGGCCGAAGGCCATGCCAAGGAGCCGCAGGCGACGCGGAGCGTGCGCAAGCGCGCGGAGGGCAAGGAGGCGCAGCCGACGCGCAGGGAGCCGAAGGCGACCGGAGTGCGAGCGTAGCGAGCGCCAAGGAGCCACAGGCGACGCGGAGTGAGGCGTAGCCGAACGGAGGGCAAGGACGAAGGATCTCCTTGTTTGTATATCTTTCGATCATTAAATGCTTTCTGGTAGATTTCTCCGTTTCTCCCTTGAGTTTAGACTAAGTGAATCTTATTCACTCTAGTCAGACTTGGTGGGTTGTATGAACCCATAGTTGTGGTTATTTCAACCCATAGTTGTGGTTATTTCAACCCATAGTGCATGGGTTAACTGAACCCATAGTTGGCATGGGTTATTTCAACCCATAGTCTCGTGAGACAACCCATAGTTGATAAGTTGGCCCCGGTTAACACAGGCTCAAACTATGGGTTGAAATAACTATTCCGGTACTTTTTGGCATTTTTCGATCGCTTTCTATGGGTTGGATTAACCCATAGCTAGAAAAGTGGCTTAAATTGTCTATGGGTTCTTTC
This sequence comes from uncultured Collinsella sp., assembly GCA_900551975.1. Taxonomy (GTDB): domain Bacteria; phylum Actinomycetota; class Coriobacteriia; order Coriobacteriales; family Coriobacteriaceae; genus Collinsella. Next base: position 9,692 of record URYA01000007.1, read on the forward strand.
AACCCATAGCTATACCGTCACGGAAAAGCGTCCGCGATCTCTGTCAGCAAGACTATGGGTTGTCCTAACCAATAGTCTTGCTGAAGAACCGTTATTTAACCCCCTATCAATAAAATGATTTTTCGCCAAACTATGGGTTAAAACAACCCATAGCTATACTGTAGGTTCTTTCAACCCATAGTTTGTAAGGAAAAGAAATAGGGCTATGGGTTCATACAACCCATAGCCCTTCAAACTAGGCAGAATGCTTTGCGTCCCACTGAGCTTTGCGTTTCGCCGAATTCTCGGCGCGTTGCTTTTTCCTACCCTCCTCGACTTCGAGCCTGCGCTTAGCGATCGCCGTCATATCGAGCCGGTACTCAACAGATTTGTTATTACCACGCGGCGACTTAATCAAAAGACCGAGTTCGACGAGCTTATCGATTCTCTTCTTGACGTTCGACCGATCCGAGTTGACGTCCGCCGCCATGGTGGCAAGGCTGATGTAGCAGGTGGATTTGTAAACGTCCTTGCGCTGGAACGACCAAATCCGCCCCATGATATCGGTGTCAAGTCTAGGCAAACCGAGCTCGAGCATCCACGGCGGCTTGATGATCGCGACCTTCTCGCTGACCATATCCTGCACCATGTGGGCGACACGGGACGATTCATCCGATGCCCGGCGAAGTGCTTCGCGGTGACTCTCACTATTGGGCATGGCGGCATCTGTGACGGCCTGATTCGCGAAATCGGACGCCGCCCCCATTCCAGACGGGCTTGCGGGGCCGGACGGGTGGCTATCCGTGTCCCACGGATAGCCACCGCCCGCGTCCGGTTTTAAATTTCTGGTATCCATAAACTAGCCTCTCATTGAGGCTATCTAGCCATCAGTCGAAGTGATGCCATAGTATTTTGGTAGTACTTCAACATAGGGACCCAAATCGAAGCATACGTGTGCTAGGATTGCAGGTAACAGGCCAGAAAGCCACATTTGAACATGGAAAAAGCCCTTCTTACTTGGCGGTAGGGGGCTTTTTTCATATCTATTTTTGCTCTTTAACACGCTCCAAAAACTCGGCGATAGCGATCGCCGCCATAGACGACTTAGCTACACCGCGGCTCTTCGCGTAGTCATCGAGATCACGCCAAATTTCGAGAGGCAGAGTAACCTGGATTCTTTTCTTCTCCTCGGCCACTGCCATAGACAATTACCTCCTTCGTTGAACAAACGAAATCGTACCACTACTGATTGAAACAAAGCGTATCACAAATACTGTCTAAAATACAAACTAACACAGAGTGGTACACCTAAATTCGCTAAATCTTTTCGTCGGCCAGATAGGCACTCGAGTTTCCAAAAGGGATACAGGAAATTGCCGAAAAGGGCACAGGGGCGGCGAGTGATTCACCAAGAGTGAAGGTGGGCCCTCTTACCCAAGCGTTACTCGTTGCTTTAAATGGCAACGCACTAGGGCGACGGGAGTACTCGGGAGACCTGCCTGTATATTATGCAGCTGATTGAATGGCAACAGGGCCGGCGACGCAGACGACCCTGTAGCTGTCCACGCGGGACAGGCCGCGCATGTTGAGTTCAACGCGTCTCGTGACTGTTCAGATTCTGTGCACCGGGCGATTTGTTTTGGTCGTTTAGCTGGGCTAATGGTGGCTATTGGCTGCTGGGCTGGAGGATTTGGACTAATAGTTGCTAATAGTGGCCGGATGAAGAGCTGTTCAAGCTATTAGAAGCAATAGCGAGTACGGTCTTGGCTGGAAAACAGGTCGCGAGCAGGGGAGGGCCGAGCATGTACGGACCGGTGAGCAAGAACGGGCCGGCGTTGGAATTTGGGGAGATCGGCGAGGAAGTTAAGGATGAGGTTCGGCGGCAAGCGACTGGCGAGGCCGTCGAGAGAGCCAGGGGCAAGCTCAAGGCCCGTGACGAGCACGAAGACGATCCGTTTTGGGGTCGCGGGAATCAAGAACACCTTCGTCGAGCTGCGGAAAGACTGGATTCCGGCGAGGGAGTGGAGCACGGATTGATCGAAGAAGAATGACGCTCTGCTAGAATCAGCAGCGCTGTCGGCAGTCCTCGTGCCGGGCAGAGCCCTCCATCCGATGGGAGGTGATGCCCATGACCGATTTCACCGAGTTCGTGAAGCTCCTGACCGCCCTGGTCTCGCTCCTCACGGCCCTCGTCGGCCTTTCCAAGGCACTCAAGCAGGGTTCGAAGCCCAAAAAGAAAGGCCACCGTCGCTAAGGCGGTGACCTAACTCTTCAAAGCAACGGCTCTGCCCAGCTTCCTACGACTTGGGCTGCCGTCGGCATCATTCTACCCGCTTGACATTGCTGTTGTCGATGCGCCGTATCAAGAATCCACGGCAGCGCTCGTGGTTGCAAAACGGCCTAACAAATAGCGGCTATTAGTCAGTTCGGCTGTCTAAAAGGCCTAATAGTTGCCAATAGTGGCTAGTTGGCAACGGATTTGGGCTATTAGTTCTAACAGTGCCTATACTATGACCCCACAAACGGGACACGGTTTTCTGCCTGCACGAGGTTTTAAAGTTTTAGCTGGAACAATCCGGCAGATTGGAGCACGGAACATGAGGTTCGAACGCCTCATGTCGCTCAAAATACGTCTCCTCAATTGCGCAAAGGAGAACGGTATTTAGCGACAAGGAGACAATGGAATGATCTGGTTCACCAGTGACACGCACTTCGGGCACGAGAACGTCCTGAAGTTCACGGACCGGCCGTGGGAAACGATTTGGCAGATGAACGATGCCATCGTCGACAACATCAACGGCAGGGTCGCCGTGGATGACGAGCTCTACATCCTGGGGGATTTCTCATTCAAGATGACCGCCCAGGACGCATACGGGCTGCGTAAGCGGATCGCCTGCAGGCGCATCCACCTCGTCCCGGGAAACCATGACAAGGACTGGACCCAGCCGGCGGTCGCGGGCGCGTTCACCGTGGAACCGCCGATCTGCGTGCTCAAGATCGACGGGCAGAAGATCGTCCTGTGCCATTACCCCATGGCCGACTGGCAGGGCATGAGCCATGGATCGTGGCACCTCCACGGGCACATCCACAGCAGCGGCGGCGCGTACAACGAGTTCAACCGCAAGCAGGGGCTCCTGCGCTACGACGTGGGCTGCGACGCCAACGGGCACTCCCCGGTGAGCCTCGACGGGCTGAGGGAATGGTTCGCCGGGGTCGACGAGCCGTGCGGCCGGGTGAAATGGCCCTGGTGGGTCAACGAGACCGGTGACAGGCAGGTCGAACGCGAGCTGGCGGCTTACAAGCGGAAAGAGGCGATCCGATGACGGTCTATGTGACAGGCGACATCCACGGTGGGCTCGACATGCAAAAGCTCCGCGACTGGAAGCTTGGGGATAGCCTTGGCAGCGACGACTATCTGATCATCGCCGGCGACTTTGGCTTTCCGTGGGACTTCTCTGCCGAGGAATGCGCCGATATCGCCTGGATGGAGTCGCGCCCCTACACGGTTCTCTTCGTCGACGGCAACCACGAGCGCTTCGACCACTGGGCGGAGCGCCCCATGGAGCCGTGGCACGGCGGGCTGACGCAGCGCCTGTCGGATACTTCGTCCATCCGCCGCCTCATGCGCGGGGAGGTCTTCGAGCTCGACGGGAAGACGGTCTTCACCATGGGCGGGGCGACGAGCGTCGACAGGGCGTACCGCATCCCGTACAGCTCGTGGTGGCCGCAGGAGCTCCCGGACGAGCGCGATTTCGATGCCGCACGGGCGAGGCTCGACGAGGTCGGCTGGAAGGTCGACTGCGTCATCACCCATACCTGCTCGACGCGCATGCTCTCGCCGACGCTCTACCCGGGCCCAGACTGGGAGCGTCCTGATGTGGACCGGCTGACCGGATTCCTCGACGAGCTCGAGGATCGCCTGGACTACAAGCGCTGGTATTACGGCCATTTTCACCGAGACGGCAACCCGGACGAACGTCATACCGTGCTGTACGACCGGATCGTGAGGCTCGGGGACAAACTCCTGCCGTGGGGTGCGTACTGATGGCTATCTATGTGACAGGAGACGTGCACGGCAGGGCCGAGTACGGGGCCAGCAGGTTCGCCTTCAGGTCTTGGCCGCTGGGCCGGACTCTGACGCGCGATGACGTGGTGATCGTGGCCGGCGACTTCGGCTTTGTCTGGGATGGATCCAACGCCGAGAAATACTGGCTTGACTGGTTCGAGTCGAAGCCGTGGACCACGTGTTTCGTGGACGGCAATCATGAGAACTACCACGCCCTGGCTGAGCTGCCGGTGCGGGAGTGGAACGGCGGGCTCGTCCATGAGGCGCGACCGCACGTGCTGCACCTGATGCGCGGAGAGGTGTTCGATGTCGACGGGCTCACAGTCCTTGCCATGGGCGGCGCCACGAGCAACGACAGGCAGTATCGCAAGGAGGGGAGGAGCTGGTGGCCCGAGGAGATGCCGAGCGAGGAAGAGATGTGGCAATGCCGCACCTCGCTCGACCGCGTGGGCTGGAAGGTCGACTACGTGGTGACTCACGAGGCTCCTGCCGACCTGGCAGAGAAGCTGTGCCGGGAGCGCGAACGCGAGTATCTGGACGACCAGCTGCAACGATTCCTTGCCGAGCTCGACGGGCAGCTCGGCTACCGCGCCTGGTTCTTCGGCCACTACCACGGCGACGAATGGCGCGACGACAGGCACCGCCTTATCTACCGAGACATCGTGCCGATCGAAAATGCTGCGCCCGGCTCTAGAAACCCTCTAGAAATGCTCTAGAGGGTTTCTAGAAATTAGACGCTTTGCGGCCTACTCCAATTCAAAGGTCTGGTCGAGGGAGTTTGACCCGGCGCCCATCCCGTCGACTTTCACTTCGATGGGAGACATGTCGTTGAGGTCAAAAATCGACACACCGTCGCATTCGCCTCCCGGCGCAAGCCCTTGCGAAGAGAAGCGGTCTTCCTGCAAATCGGCGGCAAACCCGCGAGATAGCATCTGCTTATTTTGATAAGCCGTGATGTAGCTACCAACAGCGCATGAATCTGTCGATCGGTTGTTAATGGCGTGCCAGCGAACAACGGCAACCTTCCCGCCATCGCCAGCCGAGGAATCATGCACCTCGACGCCGGTGACTGAATACTCCATCTTGCCGTAAACCCCGTCTTCCTGCGCGTTATCAGAATCAGCGACCTGAACTGCCGTCTGACGATCGTCTGCCTGGCTGCACCCAGAGGTCATAACTAGGGCGGCTGCCAGAACACCAGCAGCCCCAAAGTTCCGAGCTAGGTTGATTGCCTTTTTAACAGAGAGATGTTCCATCGACTACTCCAAACTTAATTGTTTTTGAATGCCATCAGCCAAACAGCCAAGCCCCAATGAGCATGACCACTGAAACTGCTGCAAGCGAAGCTCAGACGGCATTTTGACGGGTGATGACACCGCTGATGGTGAGCGCATTTGCGCCGGCACCATCAATGACAGTCCAGACAAGTGCCGTGACCAAAAAGACGACTAGCCCTGCCGTTATCAACTCACGGCGAGACGGCCTTAGCTTGTCGGACATATCTACTCGCCCCTCGCCTGGGCCATGACCTCGACCTTGGCCTCGGCCACGGCCGCCCGCTGCTCGGAGGCGGCGAGGCGGTCCTTGAGGGCGGCGACCTCGGCCATCAGGTCACGCTGGGCGAGGAGGGAGACGTTGAGATCGGCCTGAGCCTTGGCCGCGGCGTCGACCGCGCCCCTCATGCTTTCAATTCGATCGTCTTTTGCGGCTGATTCTGCCAAGAGCTGATTGTTCTCGGAATCGAGCTTCTTGAGCTGCGAGAGGTAATCGGCGACGGTGGCGTGGAGCTCATCGTTCTCAATTTCCAAGCTCGCAGTATCCAGCTCGAATTTCTCTTTGATGGCGGCGACCTGCTCGACGCAATTAGATTTGATGCTCTGAATCTGTTCCATTGCACTTTTCTTGGCAGCGTCGGCGTCCTCGCGGGCAGCACGAGCCTCCATCGCGGCAGCTTCGGCAGCGCCCACGATGATGCGCTTGACCCGCTCGACCGCCTCATCGAGGACGGCCGATGCGTCGAGCGCAGCCTTCACGCCGGGAGTGGCGTTAGGGTGGTAGCCGTCGACCAAGCGGGCGACGGTATCGGCCTGCGAGAGACCAAGGCTCGTGCTGATGTCCTTTATGGCGTCACGGGTCTCCGATGAGACATTCAGGCTGGTCATTTTCTTTTCGGACTGGACTTGGTTTTCGGCCATGATGCGGCACTCCAATCAACAACGGGCATGGCTCCGCCATGCCATATGGCTGGGAACAATGCGCGGCCGCTGTTGAGTTGTCTTTTTCCTGCGATCGGTGAGTTCTAAAAGGCGTCTCAAGTCATGCGTTCACGCAGGTTTTCAGTTGGAGAAATACCGCACTCTTATATAGTAGCGCACTCGGATTTATCTTCTGACGCCCACTAACCCGCGCTCGCGGAGCACGCGGTACAGGGTCGATTTCGAGATACCTGTTGCGGCGCAGATGTCGGGAATTGGCGTCTCACGGGCGAGGTAGAGCTTCACGGCAGCGTCGGCCTTGACGTCCGCGATGCGCGGGCGGCCCCCGACATTGCCACCGCGGCTCCGTTTGACGGCGATACCCTCGGCCTGGCGCTGTCTGATCAGGTCGCGCTCGAGCTCGGCGGTACAGGCATGGGTGCCCAGCACGAAACGGCCGAATGCAGTATCGAGGTCAACGGGCTGCTTCAGTGATATGAGCTTCACTCCTAAGTTCCTGAACATCAGGTCATAGTTCAGCAGCTGCCTCGTCGATCTGGTCAGGCGCTCCCAGGACTCGACCACCACTTCATCGCCGCGCTTCATCTTTTTGAACAACTTTTTCTGTTGCGTGCGGTCGCCCTCGCGTGCGCCAGTCTCCTTGTCTTTGAAGATGCGCTCATAGGCCACGCCAGCATTGACCAACGCCTCGATTTGCCTGTCTAGCTTCTGATCCTTCGTGCTCACGCGAGCGTATCCGTATCTGGTCATTTTCAGCCTCCTGCCTTGTCTTTTGATTTTCTCATGGGAATGCAAGGGGAGGTTTTGGCACTGGGTTTTGGCACTCGCTGTTCACGGCATCGAGGGTTCGGTTTTCGGGTGCCGCGCAGCATACGTTTTGAGACGTTGAATATGAACAATAACAGAGGTGTACCAGTTAACCGGGGCAGTCGCAGATTCAGTTAAAATTGATGCCACGGCTGTAAAATGAAGCAGGGCCGAAACGAAGCAGTTCCCGGGCAATTGGCGTCCGGCCAGACACTTCGGTTCGGCCCTTTCTTTCCAGGATCCTATAACAGGTAATTGAATAGCAACGCGCTAGGGCAGGGCGAGGCAAACTAGCGAGGCGTGTCTCCGCGCGAATAGTCACCGCGATCGACAACACGATCGTCCATCTGTCGCGACGCGGCGCTACCACCGTGCGCCTGGCCCGCGGCGCGGACACGGTCGTCGCCGGCATCGGGAACAGCGCCGGCGTAGCGGTTGCGAATCTCCCTTGCGTAACCGCGACGCGCGAGAAGCTCATCGCGAACCGCCGGATCTTCGAGCAGATCTTCATCGCACTTCGGCGCAATGAATTTAGGGAACAAATTGTAGGCGACGCCCTTGCTCGCCTTCGCTTGCTCGACCCACGCCGAATACGCTTTCTTGAGTCGTTGGATGTAAATCTCACAGCGTTTCTCGTACGGTAACGCTCGCTCGGCTTCCAGCACGTTCTTTTCGAACGCCGCTTCAAGTTGTTTGACTGCGAAACGTCCGTCGAGTCGAGTCAGGTTGAAAGTGCACTTCGGATTGCCGGCTTCTTTGATATCGAGATCTGTCGCATAGACTCGATTGTTCTTGATGAAAATGTCTACGCCCCATGAGGCAAGTAGTTTTTTGAACTGCTCCATATTCTTTGGGTGACCTTCATTGATTGCAAGATGGATCAGCTCGCGCAGATTGTTTTTATAACTGTACTCACCGCGACCGATAATCTCCTTTTCTGTGTCGCGCGGCTGGCGATCACGAATCTTCGAATTTTTCTTTCCCTTTTCAAGTTGAGTAAGATTCCAAGCCTCGTCCATTTCACGGACCCACGCAGCGCGTTCGTACTTTCCGCGTCGCCCACCCGTCTCGCAACGTTTGCCGGTTAACAAATCGGTACGGTTAATCGCCATGTGCACTGCGTAGCGTTTTCCCGCCTTATCACTTTCCTCATGCAACGCGACAATCACTTGTTGATGCGGATAGTGCTTCGCAAGCCATTGCTCCGCGTAGGCAATACACGCATCTGGGGTCATCTTGCCTCCGTTGCAGCTGCACTCCTCGGGCAGAAACGCGAGAATTTGATGAAGCATCGTTATGTTCTTCGCGCCGGCACGCGCGGGCCTGTCGTGATGAAACATCTTCCGCGTCATAGCCATCTCGGAAAACCAGTACTTTCCGTTCGCGAGGTTCCAGCCGCCGCGGGCCAAAGCACGCTTTCCGTTAATGTACTTGCGCAGGTGCTTCGCGTAGCGCTCGGACGAAACACCTTTCTGCTTAACGACGGTCATCGAGCTCACCGCCATCGGTGAAATAGCGCTGTTCGAGTTCTCTGATGAAGAGAGTGACTTTACGGGCGTTCTGGTAAACCTTTTCGAGCGTGCGGAAAACAGCTTTCTCGTTGTACGCGGGAAGGCCCTGAGCATGCACAAAATACATCAGCTGATTAAGGTTCGTTCCCTCGCGATACAGCTCGTGATAGATTTTCGCGACCTGGCTCATATCGAAATCGATCTTCTCGATTTTCCCGGCAAGCATCACGCGGCGGGCATACGCACTGACGGTCGTGCCGAGTACATCAGCCTGTTTGCGAATTGCCTCGTGCTCATCATCGGTGACTTTAACGTAAATGACCTTCGAGCGCTTTTCGTCCGAATCACCTGAAACGGGTTGCAGCTTTTTACTGCGGCCACCGTTCTTATTTTTGGAAATGACTAGATCATCGAGCGATTCATTCCAATGAATCAGTGCGGAGCGAATGAATTCGGCTTTCGTCATGCCCGCCTTTTCTGCCAAAGCGGAAAGCGTTTCGTATTCTTCAGAAGTGAGTGTCGCCTTAACGGTGTGTGGACGCTTGCAACTCATATGCCCCCCAGGAAAGCAGAGCGAATCGGTGAGGCCACCGATTCAAAAACCAATATGAGATTGCTTTCCTTTTTAGGAGCGACTGACGTCGCGCCGATTTTTGAAGTGACGCCGTCACTTCCTTTAGAGAAATGAAGGCGAACTTCATTTCTAACTTTATCGCCGCGTGATGCGATAAACAAGATGTGTTGGCAGATAAAGGGGGCGAGTATGGCCCCATTTATCTAGCCCAACACCAATCTTGCAATCTCCGGAACGGTGATTGGGCGAAACGCAGTGTAGACGTGGAATGAGAGGTCTCATTCCAAGCGAGAGGCCTCGCGGCGTTGTAACTGCGTGAAGACCGTGAGCGGAAGCGAATTTTTAACGCGAAGGATGCTGAGTGTTAGAAATTCGCTGTAGCGAGAGCGAAGCGGTGATGCGAATGCGAGGGATGCCGAGTATTTGCATCGCCGCGCAGCGGGTTTGCGCCGCGGGCGGCGCAAACATTCGACTTGTCGAATCGTTTTTCGCAACGCCGGCGAAAAAGTTGAGGCAGCTTTCGACAATTTCAATGGCGCGGAGAGTCATTAGCGTGACTCGCAGCGCTGTTGGATTTGTCGAAAGGTGACGCGGCTCGCATTGCGATTCGGATTAGCGAGTCGGTTTTCATGCGGCGGTCAAGCCGCCTATGATCGCGACCTTCGGTCGCTATCGATTTTCAAATTTTGTTTTGACGCAAGTTGAGATGCGAAACGAAAAACCGAAACGCCCGCGCGAGCCGTTTCGACTTTTGCGCGGGCGTTTCGAATCAAATGAAAATCAATACGATGAGTTTTTGAGTTTCACGCTTCATAACAGATTTAAAAACTACGGCGTCGATTCCAACTGCCATCAATCAACCGATGCAGTCGCAGTCAACTTACCGACCCAGGTCCAAGGGCGGAGCCCTGGCAAGAGCCAACGGCTGCGAACTTGTGGCTACATTTACGATGGAGGTACAAGTTCGCGTCTCTTGCGAGATTTTTCATCTCACAGCACATTTCACGGCAAACCATCGCCGCGCTTAGATCGCCTCGGTGTCCGGTGGCTGTCCGGTAGCGAACCTTTTACCGAGACGCACCGGAGACATTGCGTAACTGTGTCATGCCGCAACAATGTAAAAGTGTGACTGCCGAACTGTGTAATAACGCAATAACGTAACAACGTTATTGCGTCACTTTTTAACGCCGCCAAGGGCGCCGGGTTTTTAGGGCAGAGCCCTAGTGCGCCGCCGGGCTTTGTACGGCGGCGCACGACACTTGCGGAAAATTTTCAGGCGCGATTAGTTCAATGTTCAATTGTTCTGCTATTCCACAGTCACGTTGTTCTGTTATTTCGATTTGCCGTAATCGCGTTATCGCACAGCTACGCTACTACGTAGTTACGTTATGACACAGTTGCGTTGTATCATAGTTCGGTTCCGCAAGAGTCGTACGCCGCCGTACAAAACTGCGTTTTGCCCGGCGGCGTACGATTTAGGGCTCTGCCCTAAAACCCGGCACACGGCAAAACGAAATAACAGAACTATGCAATAACGACATTACGTAAATACGGCATTGCTGAAAAAGTGAATACCGTTGACACTCCTCGTAGTTGAAACCAGGGGTTTTACGACGGTTTTGATAATCTATGTGGTCAATATAATACCGTTAAACCCGCATATCGATACCGCTCAGCCATTCGCCTCGCCCCCGTCGCACGTATCTTCATCCGGTCTGTTACTTTTAATCTAACGATTCTTTGAGGAACGTAGGTGCTTCCAAATGTACTGTCGACTTCTTCTCAAACTGATCCTAAGAGACAAGGCCGCATGGATTTGTACGCTCGTTCTCGCTGCAGCCTTTTCCGTCCCCATTGCGTTCAATTCACCCATCTACGGGCCCTTCTTTATGAAGCAGGGCATGCAGGGCTTTGTCGGCGCATTCAATACGCGCGCGCCCCAGGCCAACGGCACAGACCTATCGCCAGAGCAGCAAGCTGACGCGGAGCTTGCAAGATACGCGAACGCCGCCCTCGCCGCTCAAACCGACGCCGCCTTTCTCGATTCTGCCGAGAGCTACTACGCGCTCATGGACGAAGGCTTCCAATCCGGGTCCATCGTGGGAGACCGAGAGACCAATGACGCGGAGCTCGCATATTGCCGCGCTCTGAGCAGCTCCGGCATCACGGATATCCCGGCCTCCGCAAGCGACCTGCCATTCCTTTCCTTCCTGCCTTACGCCATTGCCGCGGCGCCGTCTTTCCTTCCCTTCATCCCCTTCCTTCTCTCGTCGATACTCGCGCTCGGCGCCACAAGGCCTGCGACCCTGGCGGCGAAGGCGCCCGTGCCCAAATTCCGGCGCCTTATCCAGATCGTGTTTTCGATAATCGGCGCGGGGACCGCGATGCTCCTCGCCGGCCTCGCACCCGGGGGCATTTACGCCTTGGTCCTAAACGGCTTCGGGCAAATTGGGTACCCGATCGCCTTCTTCCATGACGGCGCGCTTACCACCACGACCGCGGGAAACGTCTTCACGACCCTGCTTCTCGCGCTGCTTGCGGGCGGAACCTTGATATCCGTTTGCTCCGCCGTCCTATCGACCGCAACGAGGCGCGTCCTCGCGGGCCCCCTTACCTCAGCGCTGCTTGTCGCGGCCCCGGCATTCCCGTTGCTGTCCGATTCGGCGCTGGAGCATAATGCCGTGCTCGGGCTCCTGCCGCTGCCCGTATTCTCGCCTATCGAGGCCACGGGCTACGTAGGATGCTTCCCGACAGAATTCATTGGCTCCGGTTCAGGCAGCGCATCGATGCTTGCCGTGGCCCTGGCATACGTCGCGGTCCTTTTTGCGGTCGGAGCCGTTGCGGCACGTTCGCCCAAACAGGCTGGACCCGCTAAAAAGCACCATGGGCTCGAGCTTCTAGACGCGAGCGTGGGATACGGGAGCACGACGGTACTTTCAATCGGGTCGCTTCTCCTGAGCCCGGGAACGGCGGCGGGCCTCGTCGCTCCCAACGGCTCGGGGAAAACCACCCTTCTGGAAGCGCTGTCGGGCCAATTTCCCACCCGTATCCGCTCGGGAAGCCTGGCGGCAGATGGAATCTGCCAACGCCGATCAGCCGAATTTGCAGAACTTGTCTATCTGAGCTCTTCGGGCGGCGCGGATCTCTACCCCACGCTATCGGCCATCGAGCACCTTGCTTTCGTTAGGGAGGCGTGGAAATCGGCCGCCGACATCGACTCGCTCTGCAGCTCCCTCGGAATCTCCCCATATCTCGACAAGCCGACCCGTAAACTCTCGACAGGAATGAAGCAGCAGGTAAAGCTTGCCATGGCGATAGCGACCGGTTGCCCGTACCTCATCCTCGATGAACCGCTGAACGGCCTCGATCCGGGAAAGCGGAAAACCTCCCGCGACGCGATGCGCAGCGAGGTGGCGCGGGGACGCAGCGTGCTCATCTCAAGCCATCTGCTCGACGACCTGGCAGACCTCACCAACTCGTTCTACTTCATCGAGGCCGGCACGCTCGTGGAAAAGATC
>URYA01000008.1 GCA_900551975.1 uncultured Collinsella sp.
GGCTTTATTACCCGTGCCGCCGCCGGTATCGTCTACGCCGTTGTCTTTATCCTGTGCCTGGTTTTGGGTATCGTGCCCACGGCCATCTTTGTTTCTGTCATGAGCGGTCTGTGCTGCTATGAGTTTTTCCGTATGACAAGGCTCGATGGCAAGATGGCTAACGAGCGCATGGGTATCGTTGCCGCCGTGCTCTTTCCGCTGTCGGCGTTGGGCGATTCGATGTTGCTGAATGCCCTGCTTTTTGCCCTGATGCTCGCTGTGGGCATTTGGTATGTCTGGTCGCCGCGTACCCGCATCTCTGATGTGGCCGTGACGCTCATGGGTCCCATCTACACTGGCTTTATGCTGTCGGCTATCGTGCTGCTGCGCGATGCCGTGCCCGGTTTTGCCGGCGCCCTGCTTTCGGTGGGCGTTTGCGCGTCACTTTGGGTCTCTGACTCGTTTGCCTACATCGTGGGTAGCCGTATCGGCAAGCACAAGATGGTTCCTAAGATCTCTCCCAAAAAGAGCTGGGAGGGGTTTGCCGGCGGCATCCTGGGCTCGGTTTTGATTTGGCTCATCCTGTGGGCGACGCATTTCTACAAGCTCAGCCTGCCCTATGCGCTGCTGTGCGGCGTGGTCGTGTCCATTCTGGGCGTTATCGGCGACCTTATCGAGTCGCGCATCAAGCGCGGTGTGGGCGTCAAGGATTCCGGCAACCTTATCCCGGGCCACGGCGGCATGCTCGATCGTAGCGATTCGCTTATCTTCGGCTGCATCACCGCGCAGCTGATGCTGATGATCGGAGGCGTGCTGTAATGTCCTTCCAGACGACGTATGGCTCCGATGGACGTCTCCGTGTTGCCATCCTGGGCTGTACGGGCTCTATCGGCACCCAGGCGCTCGATGTGTGCCGTCAGCATGCCGATCGACTACAGGTGACGGCGCTGTCCGTTAACTCCAGTACCTCCGAGCTCGTTGCCGCTGCCCGCGAGTTCTCGGTTTCGGCGGTTGCCGTGGCCGATGTCGCTCATGGCGATGACGCCGTGCTGCAGGAGTTGCCCGAGGGAACGAAGCTCGGTGTAGGCGCGCAAGCGGTTTGCGAGCTCGCATGTCGCGATGATGTCGACTGCGTGCTTGTCGCTATTGTGGGCGCCGCCGGTCTCGAGGCGAGCCATGCGGCCCTGACCTCGAATAAGCGTCTTGCCCTTGCCAACAAGGAGTCCCTCGTCGTCGGTGGCGACTTGCTTATGCCGTTGGCGCAACCGGGCCAGCTTATTCCAGTCGACTCTGAGCACTCCGCCATCTTCCAGTGCTATCTGGGGGAGAATCCGCGCGAGGCTCATTGTATTTGGCTCACCTGCTCGGGCGGTCCGTTCTTTGGCCGTACGCGCGACGAGCTCGATCGCGTGACGCGTGCCGATGCCCTCGCACATCCCACGTGGGCCATGGGTGCCAAGATCACCATCGACTCCGCCACCCTCATGAACAAGGGCCTGGAGCGCATCGAGGCCATGCACCTGTTTAACTGCGACCTCGATTTCATTAACGTGGTCGTGCAGCGTCAGTCCAAGATTCACTCTATGGTCGAGTTCGCCGACGGCTCTGTGATGGCGCATCTCGGTGCTTCCGACATGCGTATTCCCATCCAGTTCGCGTTCTCGTATCCCGAGCGTTGGGATACTCCGGCGCCTCGTATCGATTTTCGCGAGTTGGGGCAGCTCACGTTTGATGCTGCCGACATGGATACCAGCCGGATCTGGATACCTTCCGCTGTCTGGCACTGGCCGAGCGTGCCGGCAAGACGGGTGGCACCATGCCGTGCGTGCTCAATGCCGCCAACGAGGTCGCCGTCGATGCCTTCCTGCGCGATGGCTGCAGCTTTACCGATATCGATCACATTGTGGAATCCTGCATGGATGCCCACGATATGCAGGCGGTCGATTCGTTTGAGCAGCTTCGCGACATCGATGCGTGGGCGCGTGAAAAGGCTGCGCAGGTGCTCGCCGCAACCCGTTCCTAACCCATAAGGATTGCTATTTCGTTTTATGGATACTGTTCTGAGCGTTCTCTCATCGGTCTTTTGGGGCCTGCTGATGCTTTCCGTCCTCGTGTTTTTGCACGAGGGTGGCCACTTTTTGGCGGCGCGTGCCTGTGGCGTCCGTGTGACCGAGTTCTTTTTGGGCCTGCCGTGCCGCTTTGACATCCATTACACGTCGCGTCGCATTGGAACCAAGTTTGGCGTGACCCCGCTGCTGCTGGGTGGCTACGCTGCCATTTGCGGTATGGATCCGACCGACGTCTCGTGCGCCGATCGCGTGCTCGCGGCTATCTATCGTCATGGTCGCGTGACCGTGGCCGACCTTGCCGCCGAACTCGAGCTGTCCGAGGAGGATGCGCTCGAGGCTTGTGCTCTGTTGCTGGGCTGGGGCTCCATCGCACCTTGGTATGAGGAAGGGGAGAAGCCCTCACCGAGCTACTATCCCACCAAGTATCGGACACTGCCTCGAGATGCTGCGGGTTACACCACCTTTGACGGCCGCCGGTTCGATCGAGAGCATGCGACTGCCGAGGGCGATGTGTGGGAGCTGCCGTGCGGCGAGGCTGATTTCTTGGCGCAAGAGCGCTCGCACACTTATCTTGGCCAGGGCTTTCTCAAGCGCGCCTTTATGCTGCTCGCGGGCATTCTCGTCAATATCCTGACGGGTTTTTTGCTCCTTATGAGCATCTATTCCATTGCGGGTGTCACCGTGCCGATGGATACCAACGTGATCGGTCAGGTTGACGAGGGGTCTATTGCCGCCAAGGCGGGTATCGAGGCCGGTGATGCGATCCTTTCGGTCGACGGTGTCTCATGTTCCACTTGGATGGACGTCTACGATGCTATCGGCAAGGCCGCCGGTAAGGACGATATCGCCATTGAGTATGAGCGCGACGGCAAGCAGCATTCGACCTCGGTTGCGCTCAAAGAGGACGAGCGGTTAGGTGTGTATGCTTCTACGGAGGTAGTCCGTTTGGACCCCATCACCTCGGCGCGTCTGTCATTCTCCTATGTTGTGCAGACCGCGGAGGGCGTGATGCGCCTGCTCCAGCCGCAGCATACGATGGAGATTCTCGATCAGTCTTCTTCGATCGTGGGTATTAGCGTTATGTCCTCACAGGCTGCTGCTGCCGGCCCTGCCACGTTCCTTTCGTTTGCCGCCCTCATTTCGTTCTCGCTTGGCTTTATGAACCTGCTGCCCATCCCACCACTCGATGGCGGCAAGCTGGTCATCGAGATCATTCAAAAGATTGTGGGCCGCGAGCTTCCGCTCAAGGTCCAGACGATTGTGAGCTATGTGGGCATCGCGCTCTTTGCGCTGCTGTTGGTCTATATGCTTCGTTCCGACATCCTTCGATTTATTCTGTAGGGGAGTGTTTGGATTGTCTTTATCCCATCCTTTGCCTCGTGAGTTGACGCGCCCCGTGCATGTGGGCGGTGTGCAGATCGGTGGCGGTGCGCCGGTGGTGGTCCAATCCATGACCTGCACCGATTCCGCTGATGCCCAGGCAACGCTTGCGCAAGTGTGCGCGTTGGCGCAGGCTGGCTGCGATATCGTGCGTGTGAGCGTGCCCACTGAGGCCGCGCTTGAGGGTTTCCGCACCATCTGTGCCGAGTCTCCGGTGCCAATCGTTGCCGATATCCACTTTAACCACAAGCTGGCCATTGGCGCTGTGGAGGCTGGTGCCGCCAAGCTCCGCATCAATCCCGGCAACATTGGCGATTGGGCCAAGGTTGATGCCGTGATCGATGCCGCGGGCGCCGCTGGGTGCGCGATTCGCATTGGCGTGAACGCGGGCTCGCTTGAGCAGGATATCGCCGAGCGCGAAGACCTCACGCAGCCCGAAAAGCTCGTGATGTCGAGCGAGCGTTTCGTCAAGCATTTTGAAGACCGCGGCTTTACGAACATTGTGCTTTCGGCCAAGGCCCATAGCGTGCAAACGACGCTCGATACCTATCGAGCCCTGTCGCGTGAGATTCCCCACGTTCCGCTTCACCTGGGCGTAACCGAGGCGGGTACCAAGCTTCAGGGCACCATTAAGAGCTCTGTAGGCTTGGGTATCTTGCTTTCCGAAGGCATTGGCGACACCATGCGTGTGTCGCTCACGGCCGATCCGGTTGAGGAGCCGCCGGTCGCTTGGGGTATTCTGCAGTCGCTGGGCCTGCGTCGCCGTGGCCCCGAGATTGTCTCGTGCCCCACATGTGCGCGCTGTCAGGTTAACCTCATTCCCATCGCCGAGGAGGTTACCGAGCGGCTTAAGAACTACTCCGCGCCGCTTTCGATCGCCGTGATGGGATGTGCCGTTAATGGCCCCGGCGAGGCTTCCGACGCCGACCTAGGTGTGGCCTGTGGACGAGGTCAGGGCCTGCTCTTTTCGCATGGCCAGATCATTGGTAAAGTAGCTGAGGATCAAATTGTCGACGCGCTCATGGCCGAGGTCGACAAGCTTATTGAGGAGAAATAAATGACTCGAGCAATGTATATGTCTAAGCTCTATGCGCCGACGCTTAAAGAGGATCCGGCCGATGCCGAGCTTGCGAGCCATCGCCTGCTGCTTCGCGCTGGCATGATCCGCAAGGAGGCCGCCGGTCTGTATTCTTATCTGCCGCTCGCATGGCGCTCGATCCGCAAGATCGAGAACATCGTGCGCGACGAGATGGATGCTGCCGGCGCCCAGGAGCTCATGATGCCCATTATGGTCGATGCCGAGCTGTGGCGTGAGTCCGGCCGCATCGATGCCTATGGCAAGGAGCTCGTGCGCTTTGATGACCGCCACGGCCGCGAGTTTGTTCTCGGACCCACGCACGAGGAGACCGTGACTGCCCTGGTGCGCAATGAGCTGCGTTCCTACAAGCAGCTGCCGGTGAACCTCTATCACATCCAGGATAAGTTCCGCGACGAGTTCCGTCCCCGCTTTGGCCTGATGCGCGGCCGTGAGTTCATCATGAAGGACGCCTACAGCTTCTCCGCCACGCAGGAGAGCCTGCAGGAGGAGTACGACAAGATGAAGCAGGCCTACGCTAACATCTGTGAGCGCTGCTACATTAAGGCCCTGCCCGTCGTTGCCGACTCCGGTGAGATCGGTGGCGATACCTCCGTCGAGTACATGGCTTTGGCCGACGCCGGTGAGGCTTCGCTGGTCTACTGCGACGAGTGCGGCTTTGCTGCCGATGACGAGGCCGCAAGTACCAAGGTCGTTGTGACCGAGGGTCCTGGCGACGGTACGCTTACCAAGGTCGAGACTCCGGGTATGGGCACCATCGAGGCCGTTGCAAAGTTCTTCGGCTTCCCCGAGAACGGCA
This sequence comes from uncultured Collinsella sp., assembly GCA_900551975.1. Taxonomy (GTDB): domain Bacteria; phylum Actinomycetota; class Coriobacteriia; order Coriobacteriales; family Coriobacteriaceae; genus Collinsella. The sequence continues at coordinate 5,324 of URYA01000008.1, forward strand.
CGCGCAAGTCGCTGGCACTCATCGACGCTGAGGGCAAGCCTGTCGTGGCCATCGTTCCGGGCGATCATGAACTCAACGACTGCAAGGCCGAGCATGTCTTTGGCAAGGGCTATCGCATGATGACCGATGAGGAGCTTCAGGCGAACGGCCTGCACAAGGGCTTTATCGGACCGGTCAACCTGCCCGAGGGCATCCGTCTGGTGTGCGACGAGAGCCTGCGCGAGTCCAAGCAGTGGGCCTGCGGTGCCAACGAGGTCGATTATCACTTTACCGGTGCCTGCCCCGAGCGCGACTTTACCGTCGACGAGTGGGCCGACCTGGTCACCGTCGTTGCCGGCGACCCCTGCCCGCACTGCGGCAAGCCGCTCTCCGCTGCACGCGGCATCGAGGTCTCTCAGGTCTTCCAGCTTGGCACCAAGTATTCCGAGGCCATGGGTGCCACCTTTATGGACGAGGACGGCAAGGAGAAGCCGCTGATCATGGGCTGCTACGGCGTTGGTGTGTCCCGCTCGCTCGCTGCCGTCGTGGAGCAGCACAACGACGAGCACGGCATCGTCTGGCCGGTCTCCGTTGCCCCGTACGAGGTTGCGGTGATTCCGCTCGACCCCAAGAAGGAGGAGTGCGCTTCCGTCTGCGAGCAGATCGTTGATGGCCTGTGCGCCGAGGGTATCGAGGTTGTCGTCGACGATCGCGATGAGCGTCCCGGCTTTAAGTTTGCCGACAACGACCTTATGGGCTTCCCGTATCAGGTGGTGCTCGGCAAGCGTGGCCTTAAGAACGGCACCGTCGAGCTCAAGGACCGTGCCACGGGCGAGCGCGAGGACGTGGCGATCGACGAGGTCGTCACCAAGGTTGCCGAGCTTGTGAAGGCGGCCCGCCGTTAATCGGCGATTTCGCTTGTAGTTCGATATACGGGACGGCCCCTGCATTTCTCCAGATCGGGGAGATGCGGGGCCGTCCTTTTATCTTGAAGCATCCTCGATATCTAAAAGGAAAACCCCACAGCCTATGCGAGCTGCGGGGTTTTCCTTTGTGCCTCCGATGCGAAATGAATCGCTCAGATATTACTGATAATCGACGACGTCGATCCAGTTCTTCAGGAACTCATCGTTCACGTTGCGCTTACGAGCGAGCTCGGAAGCGGCGACGATGCTCGTCCACTGACGCACGACCTGCATGGGCATGTCGGCGCGGTCGCAGTAGAGCTCCAGGTAGGCCTCAGCCTGATCCTTGCTGTTGAGGGCGAAGAGCAGGTAGGTGGTGGCAACGTCGGCAGCAGGGGAGCCCTGGGTGGCGTGTGCCCAGTCGCAGACATAGAGCTGGCCGTCGTCGCCGACGATGACGTTGGAGGGGTTGAAGTCGCCGTGGCAGACCTTGAACTCCTTGGTCATGCCGTCCAAACGCTCCTGAAGGTTGTAGCGCGTGGTGGCATTGAGCTGATCAAGGCTGTCGATCATGCGGGCGAACTTGTCGCGCTGACGGTTGAGCAGCGGGGAGGTGTAGCCGTGGATCTCGATCTGAAGGTCGACGAACATCTCGAGGTACTCACCAAAGCGCTGGGGCTCGGCAGTCATCTTCTCGGCAAGGGTGGTGCCCGGAACCTTCTCGGTCACGAGCGCCCAGCCGTTGGCGTTCTCGAGCTGGGAAACCTCGAGAGCCTTGGGGCTGCGGATGCCGCACTCATTGATGCGGGCAAGATTCAAAGCCTCGTTGAACACGTCGGAGACAGGCTTGGTCTCGTTAAAGACCTTGACGATCTTGTCGCCCAGGTCGTAAACGACCTTGTTGCCACGGCGGACGAGCTCGGTCTTGGAATCGGGTAGCAGCATGGTTGCATCCTTTCAACGATGCGATAGAAGCGACGGCGGGGGTGTGTGAAACACCCGTGCACCCCCGCCGCAAAAAACCGTGCTAAAAACTAGCAGACGGCGTAGTCCTGGGGCTCGCGGCCGTAGTAGGCGTCCAGGTAGAGCTCCTTGATCTCGCTCATGAGCGGGTAGCGCGGGTTAGCGCCGGTGCACTGGTCGTTGAACGCCTGCTCGGTCATCTCGTCGAGGGTGTCGAGGAAGTACTGCTCGTCAACACCGTAGTCGGCGATGGTCTTCTTGACGCCGATGAAGTCCTTGAGCTCCTCGAGCTTCGTGATGAAGTTCTCGAAGACCTCCTTGTCGTCCTTGCCCTCGATGCCGCAGTACTTGGCCATCTCGGCGTAGTTGTGCAGCGCGTTGGGGTAAGGATACTGGGAGAAGGTACCCATCTTGACGGGAGCCTCGGCGGCGTTGTAGCGCATGACGCGGGTCAGGATGACGGCGTTTGCGAGGCCGTGGGGCAGGTGATGGAAAGCGCCGAGCTTGTGGGCCATGGAGTGGTTGAGGCCCAGGAAGGCGTTGGCGAAGGCCATACCGGCCATGCAGGAGGCATTGTGCATCTCCTCGCGAGCGTGCGGGTCCTTGGCGCCGTTCGTGAAGCTGGAGGGCAGGTTCTCAAAGACGAGCTTGGCAGCGCGTTCGGAGAGGCCCTTGGTGTAGTCGGAAGCCATGATGGAGACGTAGGACTCGATGGCGTGGGTCATGACGTCGATGCCGGAGGCAGCGGTCAGGCCGCGCGGGGCGGTCATGCAGTTGTCGGCGTCGACGATAGCCATGTTCGGGAGCAGCGCGTAGTCGGCGAGCGGCCACTTGATGCCGGTCTCCTTGTCGGTGATGATGGCGAACGGCGTGCACTCGGAGCCGGTACCCGAGGAGGTCGGGACGGCGACGAAGTAGGCCTTCTTGCCCATCTCGGGGAAGGTGAAGATACGCTTGCGGATGTCCATGAAGTCCATGGCCATGTCCTCAAACTTGCACTCGGGGTGCTCGTACATCATCCACATGATCTTGCCGGCGTCCATAGCGGAGCCACCGCCGACGGCGATGATCACGTCAGGCTCAAAGAGGGCCATCTGCTTGGCGCCGCGACGTGCGCACTGCAGCGACGGATCGGGCTCGACGTCATAGAAGCAGTCGTGGGCGATGCCCATCTCGTCGAGCTTGGCCTCGATGGCGCGGGTGTTGCCATTCTTGAAGAGGAACTGGTCGGTGACGATGAAGGCGCGCTTCTTGCCCATGACGTTGCCAAGCTCGTCGAGGGCGACGGGCGTGGAACCCTTCTTGAAGTAGACCTTCTCGGGAGCGCGGAACCACAGCATGTTCTCACGGCGCTCGGCCACAGTCTTAACGTTGATCAAGTGCTTCACCCCAACGTTCTCGGAGACGGAGTTGCCGCCCCAGGAGCCGCAGCCCAGGGTCAGAGACGGCTTCATGCCAAAGTTGTACAGGTCACCGATGCCACCGTGCGAGGACGGGGTGTTGATGACGATGCGGCAGGCCTTCATGACGTGCTCGAACAGGCTGATCTTCTCGGCCTGGGCGGGGTGCACGTACAGAGAGGCGGTGTGGCCCGGGCCACCGGCGAGCACCAGGTGCTCGGCCTTGTCGACGGCCTCCTGGAAGTCCTTGGCGTGGTACATGGCCAGGACCGGGGAGAGCTTCTCGTGGGAGAACTCCTCCTTGGCGGGGTCGGTGGAGGTGACCTCGGCGATCAGGATCTTGGTCTTGGCGGGAACCTCGATGCCGGCGAGCTCGGCGATCTTGGCGGCAGCCATGCCGGGGATGCGGTGATCGAGGGCGCCGTTCTTGAACATGGCGGCACGCAGAGCCTCCATCTCGGCACCCTGCTTGACGAAGTAGCAGCCGCGCTTCTGGAACTCGGCCTTAACCTGGTCATAGATGGTGTCGATGACGGTCACGGACTGCTCGGAAGCGCAGATCATGCCGTTGTCGAAGGTCTTGGAGTGGATGATGGAGTTGACGGCGAGCAGCACGTCGGCGGTGTCGTCGATGACGACCGGGGTGTTACCGGCGCCAACGCCCAGGGCGGGCTTGCCCGAGGAGTAGGCGGCCTTGACCATACCCGGGCCACCGGTGGCGAGGATGATGTCGACGTCGCGCATGACCATGTTGGTCAGCTCGATGGAGGGGACATCGACCCAGCCGATGATACCCTCGGGGGCGCCGGCCTTGACGGCGGCGTCAAGCACGAGCTTGGCGGCGGCGATGGTGCACTTGGCGGCAGCCGGGTGCGGGGAGATGATGATGGCGTTTCGGGTCTTCAGGCTGATCAGCGTCTTGAAGATCGCGGTGGAAGTGGGGTTGGTCGTCGGGATGACGGCGCCCACGATGCCGATGGGCTCGGCGATCTTGGTGATGCCGTAAGCCTCGTCGCGCTCCAGGACACCACAGGTCTTGGTGTTCTTGTAAGCGTTGTAGATGTACTCTGCGGCGTAGTGATTCTTGATGACCTTGTCTTCAAGAACGCCGCGGCCGGTCTCCTCGATGGCCATCTTCGCCAACGGGATACGAGCCTTGTTGGCGGCCATGGCGGCCTCATAGAAGATCTTGTCGACCTGCTCCTGCGTGTACGTAGCAAAAAGCGCCTGGGCCTCTCGCATCTGAGCGAGCTTAGCCTCAAGCGCCTCTACGTTGTCCACAATTGCGGGAGTAGTGTTTTCCGGTGACTTTTTCACCATTTGTGTCTCCTTGCGATCGGAGATTTACCCTACAAGATGCATGATAGCAAGAAATAAATCGGTGAACGGTCAGATTCCCGTAAAAGACAAACTAAAACGCTTCAATAAACTGAAACGTTTTAACTAAAACTACTTGCCTGCTCCACCGCCCCGCTCATTGGGGACAGGCTTACATGAGTGCTTATACTCATTTGGGACAGACATCGTTTTGCCATTTTGCCGTTCTGGGCCTTTTTTGCCGCTCATTGGATATAAATAGATCACAGGCTCAGCATTTCGCGTTCCTTCTCTCCTTTTAGGTGTTGCCTGTTCAGTTTTTGAAAGGAGAGATTATGCCCCGATGCGCCCGCGCCGTTTCGCTCACCGGCTATTACCACGTCTTTGACCGTGGCAACTCCAAACAGATTATTTTTGAAGATGACTCTGACCGATATCGTTTCTTATCGGACATCTCGGACAGGTTTGCACGCCATAAAGTGGCAGTGTTGGCTTGGTGCCTTATGGACAACCACTTCCATTTGATGGTTGATGACCCATATGACAACCTTTCAAAGGCAATGCAGTGCGCACTGACGGCGTATGCTAAGTATTTCAATGGGAAAACGGGAAGAACGGGCCATCTGTTTGACAATCGCTATTCGCGTGTTGCGGTTGAGTCGGACACACAGGCGGTGCAGCTACTCGATTATATCCATCTCAATCCTGTGAAAGGTGCGATCGACTCTCTCGAAGCATACCGCTGGTCAAGCTTTAGGGCATACCAGCTGGGCTACGATCCCTTTGACATCTGTGACGTGGCCCCTATGCTCGATATTGTCGGGGGGTCTCGTCGCTATTGTGAGCATCTTAAGGAAGTTGCCGGGCGGATCTGGTCAGTTGAGATTCTTCCACGCCGACGGATCCTCGATGAGGATGCTCTTTCCGTTGCGCGCGAAGTCCTTCCGAGCATAGATCCTGCGCTGCTCAAGGCCCTGCCACGCCCCGATCGTGATGCGTGTCTGCTGAGGCTTAGGCGGGCACATCTCACGGTCAAGCAAATTGCCCGTATCACCGGCATCGGCGCTACAAGCGTAACCAAGGCCACCGCGGGCTGGAACGAGGCGGCGTGAGGCAGGGGCCGAACCGCTGCTGGCATGCGTTACGTCTGTCCCCAATGCGTGAAAACACTCATGTAAGTCTGTCCCAAATGAGTGCAAAAAGGCGCCCTCCGTAGGGGAGGGCGCCTTTGGTAAGTTCTATATGAACGCGAGGTCTTTGACCCGGAGAGTCCGAGGTACTTGTTGGTAAGACCTTATTTAGGAGCGCGCAACCTTGCCGGACTTGAGGCAGGTGGAGCAAACGTTCATCTTGCGACGGTGACCATCGACGACGACGTAGACGCGCTGGATGTTGGGGCGGAACTTACGGTTGGTGACGCGGTGAGAGTGGCTGATGGAGCGACCGGCAACGGGGTGCTTACCGCAAACTTCGCAAACTTTGGACATAACTGACCCTCCTTGGGCGACAAACGAACATGTCGCGTTAACAAACAAGCCTGAACTATAGCACAGAAGCAGCTCCCTGTGCGTAATCTACACAGAGATATTCCTCTTTTGGCGATAGTGCTCACGCCACGGCCCTGGACGTAGATCCGATTTGCGTGCAGCAGAGGGGATTATGCCAGCTCGTGCGCGCGTTTTCAAGCTCGTCCCACAAATATATATAGGTTTATGGAGCATTGGGCTCCGTTTACGGATTGCTCTGTATTTATGCTCGCAATTAAGCTCGAGGTTGGCTACACTATCCCTTGACCATTAAAGGGGTACGAGATACCCACATGGAATTACATTGCTGCCAAAGAGCAGCCCTTCCTGTGGGTGTCTGGTCCGCTTTGAGCGGTCGGGCATCTATTTTTTTGACTGTGTCAGCAGTCAAGACATGTGAGGAAGGAGATCGATGGGCACGACTTCCCCCAAGGCGGTCATCATGGACGAGACCGCCGTCAACCGAGCGATGACCCGCATCGCGCACGAGATTCTCGAGCGCAACGAGGGCTGTGAAGACCTCGCTCTGGTCGGCATCGTCACGCGCGGCGACCTTCTGGCAAAGAAGCTCGCCGAGGAGATCAAGGAGATCGAGGGCGTCGACGTTCCGCTCGGCAGCCTGGACATTAGCTTCTACCGCGATGACTATGCGACCAATTTCGCTCCCGCGATCCACGCTACCAACATTCCCTTCAGCGTCGACGGCAAGCGCGTCGTGCTGGTGGACGACATCCTGTATACGGGCCGTACCATCCGCGCCGCTCTCGACGCCGTTATGGACCTGGGCCGTCCGAGCCGCATTGAGCTGGCAGTCCTCGTTGACCGCGGCCACCGCGAGCTCCCCATCTCGCCGGACTTTGTCGGCAAGAACGTTCCCTCGTCGCATGAGGAGAACGTGCACCTATATATGAAGGAAGTCGACGGCCACACCGCCGTCGAGATTAACGACGTCGCGCCGGGTTCCCACGTGGGCTCCGCGCCGCTGGGAGGTGAGTAGTACCGTGGCGTTCAACCATAAGCACCTGATCGACATTACCGAGTACTCCGAAGAGGACATCAAGCTCATCCTCGAGACCGCCAAGGCGTTCTCCGAGGTCAACGAGCGTGCGATCAAGAAGGTCCCCACGCTCAAGGGTAAGACCATCGTCAACATGTTCAACGAGCCCTCGACGCGCACCCGTAGCTCCTTCGAGCTCGCCGAGAAGCGTCTTTCGGCCGACAGCCTTAACTTTGGTGGCTCCTCGACCTCCACGGTCAAGGGCGAGAGCCTCGTCGACACCGTCGAGACCCTCAACGCTTATAAGATCGACTGCATTGTCGTGCGCGACAAGCACGCCGGCGCTCCCTACATCGTCACGCAGAACTCGCCCGCAAGCGTCATCTGTGCCGGTGACGGCAAGCACAACCATCCTACGCAGGCCCTGCTCGACCTGTACACCATCTGGGAGCACAAGGGTGACTTCCACGGTCTGAAGGTCGCCGTCGTCGGCGATATCGCCCACTCCCGCGTTTGCGGCTCGCTGATCCCCGCCCTTAAGATCATGGGCTGCGAGACCTACGCCGTCGCCCCCGGCACGCTGCTGCCGCCGTCGCCCGAGGTCCTGGGCTGCGACCACGTGACGAGCGACCTCGATTCCGTCCTGCCCGAGCTGGACGTCGTCTACATGCTGCGCGTGCAGCAGGAGCGCCTCGAGGGTGCCCCGTTCCCGACCATTCGCGAGTACCACAAGCTCTTCGGCCTGACCAAGGACCGCGAGAAGCTCATGAAGCCCGACGCGATCATCTGCCACCCGGGCCCCATCAACCGCGGCGTCGAGTTCGACTCCTATATGGCCGACCACCCGCAACGCTCCGTCATCCTGGAGCAGGTCTACGCCGGTATCTGCGTGCGTATGGCTATCCTGTATCTGCTGCTTGGAGGTGCCGATAATGGCCTTGCTTCTTAAGAATGCCCACGTCGTCGACCCGTCCGTCGAGCTTGACGGTGTCGTTGACGTCCTGATTGACGGCGATAAGATCGCCGAGGTCGGCGAGAATCTCACCGTCGAGGGAGCCGAGGTCCGCGACCTTTCCGGCAAGTACCTCGTCCCCGGCCTGGTGGACATGCACGTTCACCTTCGCGAGCCCGGCTACGAGGTCAAAGAGGACATCGAGAGCGGCACCCGCGCAGCTGCCAAGGGCGGCTTTACCGGCGTGTGCGCCATGCCCAACACCGATCCCGTCACCGATAACGGCACTGTCGTGGAGTTCGTCAAGTCCCGCGCTGCCGAGGTCGGCCACTGCCGCGTCTATCCGTCGGGCGCCATGACCCGCGGTCTTAAGGGCGAGGCCATGTCCGAGATGGGCGATATGGTCGCCCACGGCGCCGTCGCCTTCACCGATGACGGTCGCGGCGTGCAGGGCGCGGGCATGCTCCGTCGCTGCATGGACTACGGCAAGATGTTCGGCAAGGTCTTCATGAGCCACTGCCAGGACGAGGACCTGGTCGGCCATGGCCAGATCAACGAGGGCAAGGTCTCGACCCGTCTGGCCCTCGAGGGTTGGCCGGCTGCCGGCGAGGAGCTCCAGATCGCCCGCGACATCGAGATCGCCAAGTTGACCGGCGCCAAGCTGCACATCCAGCACATCTCCACCGCCCATGGTCTGGAGATCGTGCGTGCCGGTAAGGCCGCTGGCGTTCAGGTTACCTGCGAGGCCACCCCGCACCACATGTTCCTGACCGAGAACGACCTGGACGAGACCTACAACACCTCGCTCAAGGTCAATCCGCCGCTGCGTACCGAGGAGGACGCCGAGGCCATCCGTCAGGGCGTCATCGACGGTACCGTCGACGCTATCGTCACCGATCACGCTCCCCACACCCCGTGGGAGAAGGCCCGCGAGTTCGAGCTTGCGCCCTTTGGCATGATCGGCCTCGAGACCTCCCTGTCGCTCGTACTCACCGAGCTGGTCAACACGGGCAAGATGAGCGTGGGCCGCATGGTCGAGCTCATGGCCATCAAGCCGCGTGAGATCCTGGGCCTCGACCAGGTTCAGGTCAAGGCGGGCTCCGTTGCCGACCTGACCGTGTTCGACCCCTCTGCCACCTGGACGGTCGGCGAGGACGGTTATGAGTCGCGCGCCGAGAACTCCGGTTTTGCCGGCCGCACGCTCACCGGTCGTGCCACCGATGTGTTTGTCGGCGGTAAGCAGACGCTTGCCGACGGCTGCATCTGCTAGCATAGCCTTATCGCTTTTGTGCGCGGTGCCCTTGCGGTGCCGCGCTTTCTGTTCGTTTTGACCATGCAACCGCATGGGGGATTGGAGCGTCTATGCCCACACCTTCCACTGCACGCATGCACGACTTCGAGGTCGTCTCGAACCAGGAGATCGCCGACGGCATCTTCTCGCTCGTCATCTCGGCCCCCAAGCTTGCAAGTGCGCTCAAGCCCGGTCAGTTTGTGAACATCGCCGTGCCCGGCGATGCGTCCTCGCTGCTTCGCGTGCCCCTGAGCTACTACCACGTCGCCGCCGAGGCCGGCACCGTCGAGCTGTGGTACGCCGTCGTGGGTGACGACACCCGTCGTCTGTCGCAGATGGTCCCCGGCTCCAAGTCCAACCTGTTGGGCCCTGGCGGCCGCGGCTGGCTTGTTCCCGAGGGCACCAGGAAGGCGCTGCTCGTGGCGGGCGGCATCGGCGTTCCGCCCGTGCTCTGCCTCGCCGGCAAGCTTGCCGAGCAGGGCGTGGATGTCGACGTGTGCCTGGGCTTTGGCACCGCTTCCAAGGCCGTGGGTGTCGATGAGTTCCGCGCGCTGGGCGCCACGGTTAACGTGTGCACCGACGATGGCACGCTGGGCACGCACGGTTTTTGCACCGACCCGGCAGCCGAGCTGCTCGGCGAGGGCGGCTACGACTACGTCGCCAGCTGCGGCCCCGCCGTCATGATGAAGAAAGTCGCCGCTGCCGCCGAGGCCGGTGCGTACTGCGAGGTGTCGCTTGAGCGCATGATGAGCTGTGGCTTTGGCGCCTGCAACACCTGCAATGTCGAGACGGTCGACGGTATGAAGGGTGCTTGCATGTGCGGCCCCGTGTTCGATGCTTCCAAGGTGGTGGTCTTCTAGTGGGTACCGTGAACATGGCCGTCGATTTCGGCGGCGTCAAGATGCAGAACCCCATCAACACCGCAGCCGGTACCTTTGGCTACGGTTGGCAGTTCCAGAACTTCTTTGATGTTTCGCAGCTGGGCGCCATCACCACCAAGGGTTGCGCTGCCGAGCCCTGGCCCGGCAACCCCGCGCCCCGCATGGCCGAGATTCCCGGCGGTATGATCAACTCCGTGGGCCTTCAGAACCCCGGCGTGGCCGCCTTTGCCCGTGAGTCCGGTCCGTGGCTCGAACAGCTGTCCATGGACGGCTGCCAGGTCATCTGTCAGGTTGCCGGCCACTCCGTCGAGGAGTTTGTCCGCGCACTCGAGATGTATGTCGAGCTGTGCCCCTGGGCTGCCGGCTACGAGATCAACGTGAGCTGCCCTAATATCGCCGCCGGCGGTGCCGCCATGGGCTCTACGCCCGAGGGCGCCTCTTCCGTTATGGCTGCCTGCCGCAAGGTGACCGATAAGCCGCTGTTCGTAAAGATGGCTCCGGTCAACGTTGCCGAGATTGCCAAGGCCCTCGAGGCTGCCGGTGCCGACGGTCTTTCAGTCATCAACTCCATCCAGGGCATGGCCATCGACGTCCATACCCGCAAGTCCCGCGTGGCCAAGCCCAAGGGCGGCCTTTCGGGCCCGCTGTGCCACCACATCGCCGTGCGCATGGTCTGGGAGGTTGCTCAGGCCGTCGATATCCCCATCAACGGTGTCGGCGGTGTCATGACCGGCGAAGATGCGGCCGAGTTTATCCTGGCCGGCGCCACCTGCGTGTCGGTCGGCATGGCCAACTTCGTCGATCCGTGCGCTTCGCTCAAGATCGCGCACGAGCTCGAGGCCTGGGCCGAGTCTCAGGGCGTGAAGGACATCAACGAACTGGTAGGTGCGTTCGAATGCTAGAGACCGATGCCCGCGACCGTGTTATCGTCGCCCTCGACTGCGACCGTGAGCGTGCGCTCGAGCTTGCCCACGAGCTTTCGGGCCATGCCGCCTGGCTCAAGGTTGGCATGACGCTCTATTACGCCGAGGGTCCTGAGATCGTCAAGACGTTCAAGGATTTGGGCTTTAAGGTCTTCCTTGACCTCAAGTTCCATGATATTCCGCATCAGGTTCGCGGTGCCGCCCGCTCGGCCTCGCTTGCCGGTGCCGATCTGCTTTCGGTCCACGGCTTGGGTTCGGGCGCCATGCTCGCTGCCTGCCGCGAGGGCGCCGAGGAGGCGCGCGAGGACCGCGCCAAGCTCGTCGCCATCACCGTGCTCACGAGCATGAACCAGGATGCCTTGAGCGAGATCGGCGTCGAGTCGCCCGTGGCCGAGGAGGCCGCCCGCCTGGCAAAGCTCGCTCAGGCCAACGGCATCGACGGTATCGTGTGCTCGCCGATGGAGGCTCACGACATGCGTGAGCTGCTGGGTCCCGATGCCCTGATCGTGACTCCGGGTGTGCGTCCGGTGGGTGCCGCCTTAGGCGACCAGTCCCGCGTGGCGACGCCTTCCCAGGCTATCGAGCGTGGCGCAAGCCACATTGTGGTGGGCCGTCCCATCACCGGCGCCGACGATCCGGTTGCCGCCTTTGACGCCATCCTCGCCGAGCTGGTCGAAAACGTCGCCTAAAAGATTCCCCTAAGTCACCACTTTTGGGTCTCATTAGCACAAAATAGCCCCTGTGCCTGCGTAAACTTTCCCATCCTTTGTGTGGAATCGCAGGTCAGGGGCTTAACTTTGGGCGCAGTATATTGCACTTTTTGCGAGTATCGTCTAACCTATGGAGCCGCGATTGGGCATTTTGTACGTTCTACGTGCTAAAATGCCAATTATTGAATCAGATATAACCCAACTTTTTGGAGGTACGAATGGCACTCCCTCAGCTTACCGATGAGCAGCGCAAGCAGGCTCTTGAGAAGGCTGCTGCCGCACGTCACGCCCGCGCTGAGCTTCGCGAGCAGATCAAGAAGGGCGAGAAGTCCCTCGAGTCCGTGCTCAACTCCGATGACCCCATCGCTTCCCGCATGAAGGTTTCCACCCTCATCGAGTCTCTCCCTGGTTATGGCAAGGCCAAGGCCGCCAAGATCATGGAGGAGCTCGGTATCTCCGCTACCCGTCGCGTCCAGGGCCTCGGCGTCCGTCAACGCGAGCAGCTCCTCGAGCAGCTGACCAAATAAGTGAGCGCTCAGGATTCCAAGCTCTTTGTGATTTCTGGACCGTCAGGCGCAGGCAAGGGCACGCTCGTCGCTCGTGTGCGCGAGCGCCGCTCGAACCTGGGCCTGACGGTTTCGGCTACCACGCGAGCACCACGCAAAGGTGAGGTCGACGGCGTCAACTACTTTTTTCTGACGCGCGAGGAGTTCGACCGCCGCGTGGCAAACGGTGAGTTTGTTGAGTGGGCCGAGGTCCACGGTAACTGCTACGGCACGTTGGTGAGCGAGGTCCAGTCCAAGCTCGCCTCGGGCGCCTCTCTGATTTTGGAGATCGATGTCCAGGGTGCCCTGCAGGTTAAGGAGCGTTTCCCCGAGGCCGTGCTGATCTTTATCAAGCCGCCTTCGCTTGAGGTGCTCCGCGAGCGTCTGGTCGGTCGCGGTACCGAGACGCCCGAGACAATCGAGCTGCGTATGGCAAACGCCGCCCATGAGCTTGCCCTTGCTGACCGCTACGACGACGTCGTGGTGAATGACGATCTCGACCGCGCGACCGATGAGCTCGTTCGCGTTCTCGATATGCATGAAAGGATCTGAGGTCCGTGTCCGTTGTAAAGCCTTGCATTGACGATCTTCTGGAGAAGACCGATCACAACCGCTTCCTGCTCGCTTCGCTTGCCTCCAAGCGCGCCTGCGACATCAATAGCATGCTGCGTGGCCAGCACAACCGCGTGCTTGCCGTCCAGGATGTCGATGACATCACCATCGGGCTTTCCGGTGCCGATACCATTTCGATGGCTATGGACGAGATTGTCGACGGCGACATCTCTTACGACGAGGCCCGTTACGAGAAGGCGCTCGGCCACAAGGTTGCTGAAGCCTAAATGGCAGCTCGCGTCTGTCTGGTCCACTATCACGAGGTTGGACTGAAGGGCAAGAACCGCGCACATTTTGAGCATATCCTCATGGATAACATCAAGGCGGCCTTGGCCGCCTTTTCCGTGAATGCCGTGTCTCGAATTTCCGGTTATATCCTCGTGACCTTTAACGAGCATCAGGCCGACGAGGCAGCGCGTGTCATTCGCACCGTTCCCGGCGTAGCTCGCGTGTCTTTGGCGTATCACACCAATCGCGACCCTCAGGAGTACTGTGCCGCCGCCGTCAAGGCGCTGCGCGAGTTTGGTTCCTTCGATTCGTTTAAGGTGCACGCCAAGCGCTCCAATACCGACTATGAGCTCACCTCGATTGACATCAATCGTCAGGTGGGCGAGGTGCTGTGCGGGGCGTTTCCTGATAAAAAGGTCCAGATGCACGATCCTGACGCTATGGTGCATGTGTTGGTGGTCCAGGGTAGCGTTTATGTGTACGCGCGCTCCGAGCGCGGCGTGGGCGGTCTGCCGGTGGGTTCTGCCGGCAAGGTCGTGACGCTGCTCTCGTCGGGTATCGATTCTCCGGTGGCGACCTGGATGCTCGCGCGTCGCGGCGCGGTGTGCGTGCCGGTACATTTCTCCGGTCGTCCGCAGACGCCCGATACGAGCGAGTATTTGGTGCAGGACATTATCCATGCGCTTGAGCCGGGTGTTCAGATCGGCCGCCTGTACGTGGTGCCGTTTGGCGACTGCCAGCGTGAGATTTCGGTCACCTGTCCCAGCAACCTGCGCGTGATCATGTATCGCCGCATTATGTATTCGGTTGCCGAGCGCATTGCACACATCGAGGGTGCCAAGGCCATTGTTACGGGCGAATCACTTGGGCAGGTTGCCTCCCAAACGCTTGAGAACATCATGGCCGTCAACGAGGCCGTGAAGATCCCCGTGTTCCGTCCGCTCATCGGTTCGGACAAGCAGGAGATCATCGCACGCGCCGAGGAGATCGGTACGTTCGATATCTCGACTGAGGCCGCTCCTGACTGCTGCACGCTGTTTATGCCGCGCCGTCCCGAGACGCACGCTAAACTCGATGCCGTGCATGAGGCCTGGGATCTGTTTGATCACGAGGAGATGATCGAGCGCCTGCTCAAGCAGACCGAGTACATCGACTTCGAGAGCAACACGTATAAGGCCCCTAAGACCTTAAAACGCAAACATTCGGAGCTTGCTCCGCGTGAGATTTACCAAGATCACGAGTAAATTTGTGCATAGACCGACGGTGCGCCTGCATCGTCGGTCTTTTGCTTTCTGGGCATTTTGCGGCTAAGTGTTCATTTGCTGACGTGTGCCTGAATAAATGGACAGATTTGTGCAAGGTTTTGGTCGGTTTTTGGTTTGACCGCTAAAACCGGTTTTGGAGCGTGGCAGTTGCAGGGCTTTTTTCCTGACACGATGGTGTTGGGAGGTTTTGCTATGGCGCAGCGCGAACAACACGAACGGGTCAAAAAGATGGACCGCTTGGCGGACAAGCTGTTCGGTCATAAGGCGGTGGTCGTGGCGATACTGGTCGTCATTGCGATGGCGAGCGGCTTGGCGATGGCGAACCTTGGCGGCGGTGCCGGCGGCGTGTCGTTTGAGCGCACTGACGGTTCAGACTCGTTGGTGGAGCCGGGATCCGGCGATGCCTCGAGCGGAAAGACATCCGAAGGCTCTTCGTCTAAGGCGTCTGCCGCGGCAGAAGTCTATGTCGATGTTGATGGCGCTGTTGTGTCGCCCGGTGTATACAGGCTCAAAGACGGCGCGCGGGTGGCTCAGGCGATTGATGCCGCCGGCGGGCTGGCGCCCGAGGCAGACGTTACGGGGCTCAATCGGGCATCTAAGGTCGTCGATGGACAGAAGATTCACGTTCCAACGGTAGGGGAGCAGCAGACGTCCATTGCGGAAGCCGGTGTTGATGGTGGGGCTTTCGCATCATCGGGCGTGAGTGGCGCAACAGGCCTAGTAAATATCAATACGGCAAGCGCGGCAGAGCTGCAGACGCTCTCTGGCATCGGTCCCTCCATGGCCCAGTCGATTATCGATGAGCGGACAAAGAACGGTGCTTTTGCCTCGGTTGACGATCTGATGCGTGTGTCGGGAATCGGCGAGAAGAAGCTTGCCAAAGGAGCAAAACAACTTACAACATTGAGCGATGGCCTTACAAAGATCCAGGGAGCGATCGACAAAATGAAAGCTTCTACAGACGGTAAGGGAGAAGCAAAAGAAGACTTAACGGTTGCTTCCGCACAGCTTGCAGCCGGAACAGCGCAGTTAAAGAAAGCTCTTGGCAGTGCAGAAGCACAGGCATTACTTACACAGGTTGACGGAATGGTAAAAACCGGTAATGAGATGATCGAGGAGACTGAAAAATTACAGACTGCTATGAATACCGGAATTGCAGCACCTGTAAAAGCGATCAGTACAGACCTTCAGAACTTACAGACAGAACTTGGAAAGCTTAACGAGTCTCTTGGAACTTTGCAGAATGCATGTGAAGCAAAAAAAAATGAAT
>URYA01000009.1 GCA_900551975.1 uncultured Collinsella sp.
AAAAGGTGTTTGAGCTGTTCCCCCGCCTGAAGGAGCGCCGCAAGCAGCTGGCCGGCACCATGTCCGGCGGCGAGCAGCAGATGCTGGCCATGGGCCGTGCCCTGATGAGCAACGCCTCCATGCTGATGCTGGACGAGCCTTCCATGGGCCTTTCCCCGCTGCTGGTGCAGGAGATCTTTGATATCATCCGCGATATCCACAAGGAAGGTATGACCATCCTGCTGGTGGAGCAGAACGCACAGATGGCCCTTTCCGTGGCCGACCGCGCCTATGTTCTTGAGACAGGCCACGTGGTCATGGATGGCACCGGTGCAGAGCTGCTGACCAATGAGCGCGTCCGCAACGCTTATCTGGGCGGCTGAGACCGCGGCTGTAGAACGCAAAAACAATACGCCCGCCGGGCGGTACGAGAAGTACCACACCCGGCGGGCGTTGTTCTGTCTGTAAGGAAATTATTCCGGCGCTTTCATGCTTTCCACCATGCTGATCTGGCGGACATGGCGGCGCATGAGCAGGCAGACGGCAAAGTTGAAGAGCATGGTGAGCGCCACGCTGAACACAAAGCTGCGGGGGGCAATGGAACGGATGAACATCATCTGGTCCATTTCCACAGTGCGGATGATGAACTGGTGCAGGGGAATGCCCACCACCAGACCCACCAGGGAGCCGATGAGAGAGAGCAGGTCGATCTCCCGGAAGATGTAGCGGTAGACCTCCTTGTCATAGAATCCCAGCACCTTGATGGTGGCAAGCTCCTTTTTGCGCTCGCCCAGGTTGACGCTGATGAGGTTGTAGAGCACCACGGCGGCCAATGCGGCAGCGCAGACGATGACCAGCATGACCACATAGTTCAGGCAGCCGATCAGGCCATCGAACATCTGGGTGGTGTCCTCGATGAAGGAGACGGAGCTGACATAGTTGCAGGCCAGAATGGCGGAGGAGAGGGAGGCGCGGGCTGTATCGGTGGGGCAGTCGGTCTGACCGTAAACGGCGTTCCAGGCGGGCAGAGCACCGCCGTTCAGCGTTTTGAGCTGCGCCTGCGAGAGGTACAGCCGGGTAAAGACATAGTTCTCGGTGATGCCGGTCAGGGTCAGGGACCTGCGCCCGCCGTCAGCAGTCTCCACCTCAAAGCTGTCGCCCACTGAAAGCCCCAGCTTTTCGGCGGTCTTTTCGGTCAGGATGACGCTGGAATCGTCAAAGGCAATGGCCTTGTGGCCCTGCCGGGTGCGGAAGGTGAAGTATTCGGTCATCTGGCTTTCGTCTGCGGCGGCAACCAGACTGACGGTCTCTTTTTCACCCTCGGCGTTGTAAAGGGTGACGCTCTTGGTGTAATAGCGGCCCCAGCTGGTGATCCCGCTGCTGGAACCCAGCAGGTCGGCCAGACCGTTCTCCATAGTCAGCGCCTTTTCGTCGCTCAGGGAGATGGTCAGGTCGGCGTGGGTCAGTTCGGTGGTCTGCTTGGTCAGCATGGGCAGCAGGGAATCCTGGATGCCGAAGCCGATGAGGAGCAGGGCAGTGCAGCCCGCCACGCCCAGAACGGTCATAAAGAAGCGCTTTTTATAGCGGAACAGGTTGCGGGCGGTGGTTTTCTGGGAGAAGCTCATCCGCTTCCACAGCGGGGTGAGATATTCAAGGAGGATGCGCTTGCCCGCTGCAGGCGCACGGGGCAGCAGCAGGGCGGCGGATTTTTCCTTGAGGCTGGCGCGGCAGGCCTGCAGGGTGGCAAGGCCGATGACCGCCGCGCTGAGGGCCATGCT
This sequence comes from uncultured Collinsella sp., assembly GCA_900551975.1. Taxonomy (GTDB): domain Bacteria; phylum Actinomycetota; class Coriobacteriia; order Coriobacteriales; family Coriobacteriaceae; genus Collinsella. Next base: position 1,758 of record URYA01000009.1, read on the forward strand.
GCCCAGTGCCAGGCCCGGGTAGAAGTGCAGGGTAAAGGTGGGGAGGGAGAACATCATGGTGCGGTAGGCGTACCAGAAGATGGTGGGGAACACCACAAAGCCCACGGCAATGCCCACGATGCTGCCCAGAACGCTGGCGGCAATGCCATAGAGTAAGTACTTGCCTGCAATGCTGGCGTTGGAGTAGCCCAGCGCCTTGAGGGTGCCCATCTGCAGGCGGTTCTCGTCTACCATGCGGGTCATGGTGGTGGAAGCCACCAGCGCCGCCACCAGGAAGAAGAACACCGGGAACACCCGGGCAATGGCAGCCATCCGGTCGGCGTACTGTTCCAGCGTGACAAGGCTCAGGGTGCTGCCGCGGTCCAGCACATACCACTCGCCGTTCTGGATGTCCGCAATCTTCTCTTCCGCATCGTTGATCTGCTGCTGGCCTTCGGCGAGTTTCTGCTCCGCATCGGCCTTCTGGGTCTCGTATTCGGTGCGGGAAGCGTTCAGCTGTTCCTGACCGGACTGGTACTGTGCCCAGCCCTCGTCCAGCTGGGTGCGGGCGGCCTCAAACTGGGTGTAGGCGGTGGCAGTACCGGTGCTCAGCTGGAGCTGGCCCTGCAGCAGCTGCACCTTCATGCTGCGCAGGGCGGCTTTGGCCTCGGTGACAAGGTCCGTGTTGGAGAGGTTGGGCGAGGAGATGAGCCCTTTGGCATACATCTGCTGCTTGCCGGCATCCAGCTGGGCCTGATAACCGTCCAGCTGGCCCTTGATGTTATCGTAAGCGGCCTGTGCCTTGGCAAGCGCGTCCCGCAGCTCGGTGTATTCCTCGTCCTCGGGCTCGGCCTCATCCAGCGCCTTTTGGGCATTGTTCAGGGCAGTCTCGGCATAGCCCAGCAGGGGGTCAGCCACCTGTTTCAGATTGACCAGCAGCTGGATCTGCTGAAGCTGATCCTCAAATTCCAGCACCTGCTCTTCGCTGCTCACCAGCGTAGAGGCACCGCTCTGCATGGTATCGGGCAGGGCGGCCTTCTGGGCGGCAAGCTCGGCTTCGCCTGCGTCCAGCTGGGCCTTGGCGGCATCCAGCTCCCGCTGCGCGTCGGTCAGCTTCTGCTCGGCTTGTGCAAACTGGCGCTCGGCTTCGGCCTTCTGTTCGCTGTAGGTCTGTTTGGCATCGTCCAGCTGGGTAGTGGCATCCTCAATAAGCTGGGCCCGGCGGGCCACACAGTGCTCCTTGCTGATGGCATCCAGCCGGTCAGCCACAGTATCCACAGCGGTCTGGTATTCGTCGCTGTAATTGTCATACTGTGCGGCATCTGCTACTTTGAGATAACAGACGGTATAATAATCTGCGGTCAATTCACCGTTCTGCACGAACACAAGAGCATCCAGGATGCCGTCGCCGACGGTGCTGGTCTCTTGATTGGCAGAAAAATATTGAGGGTCCTGCACCTGGCCCACCACGGTATATTCGGTGCGGCGGATATCCTCGGTGTCCTCGGGCAGGGTGACCACGGTGCCCAGCGGGATGGGGTCCGCGTGGCCCAGCACCTGTACCACACACTCGTTGGCGGTTTCGGGCATCCGCCCCTCCAGCAGGGTCAGGCGGTTCATATTGGCCTCGGTATCCGCAGCCGGGTCGGCGGGAAGCTGCTGCACCCGCAGCACGGCTCCGTCGGTAGAGCTTGACCAGCGGCCCTCGGTGTCCAGATACTTCACGGGCATCACGGCGCTCACGCCCTCCGTGGCGGCAATGGCGGAGAGATCTGATTCCGAAAGGCCCAGCGTGGAGAGCACCCGCAGGTCGAACACATTTTGCTGGACATAGTACTTCTGCCCGGCGGTGCGCATACTGGGGGCAAAGCTGACCAGGCCTGTCAGCATCATCACGCCCAGCGCCACGATGCCGAACAGGGAAAGAAACCGGTTCAGATTGCTCCGGAAGTCACGCCGGATATTTTTACGATAGCTTTTCTGCATAGCGGTCACCACTCGATCTGTTCCACCGGCACCGGGTGTTCGTTGACCTTGTTGGACAGGATCTGTCCGCTCTTGACCTGGATGATCCGGTCCGCCATGGCCGTCAGGGCCGTGTTGTGGGTAATGACGATGACGGTGCGCCCTGTTTCGCGGCAGGTGCGCTGGAGCAGGGCCAGCACCTGCTTGCCGGTCTTGTAGTCCAGCGCACCGGTGGGCTCATCGCAGAGCAGGAGCTTGGGGTTCTTGGCCAGCGCCCGGGCAATGGAAACGCGCTGCTGCTCGCCGCCCGAAAGCTGGGCAGGGAAGTTGTTGAGCCGCTCGCCCAGACCCACACTTTCCAGCGTGGCGGCGGGGTCCAGCGGATCACGGCAGATCTCGCTGGCCAGCTCCACATTTTCCAGTGCAGTCAGATTCTGCACCAGATTGTAGAACTGGAACACGAAGCCAACATCATACCGGCGGTAGGTGGTGAGCTCTTTTTCGGAAAAATGGCTCACATCCTGCCCATCCAGCCAGACATGGCCTTCGTCGCAGGTGTCCATGCCGCCCAGAATGTTCAGCAGGGTGGTCTTGCCTGCACCAGAGGGACCCACAATGATGCAAAACTCGCCTTTGTCTACATAAAAATTCAGGTGATCGGCCGCCGCAATGCGGACACTGCCGGTCTGATAATATTTGGAAACATCCTCAAACTGCACAAAATGTTCCATATGCTGCTCCTTGCCTTGAAAAAATGATTGTTCCATCCTAACTATAACATATTTTGCAGCAGGTTTGCAGGGGCAGAGCGCTGGAATTTGCAAAAAGTTAACAGGTCGTATCAAGGATGAAGTCAGCGACCTGCTCGATCTGGAATTTTGCGAAATACCCCTCTTCCAGCGGGATCCACCGGGCGGTGAAGCCGGAATAGCGTTCTCCCTCCCGCGTCAGCAGACGGCGGGCCTGCTCTTCCTTGGAGCAGGTGACGAAAACCTTCAGATCATAACAGTCCGCAAGGGTGGGGTGGCAGCTGTAACTGCCCTCCACGATGACCAGCGGCTGGGGCGCAAAGCATTGTTCCGGCAGGTAGGCACCCGCCCGGCAGGAGTAGGCACGGTAGGGGATCGCCTGCCCGGCCCGGGCGGGGGTGAGCACCTGGGCACGCAGACGCTCCAAGTCCATGTTGGCGCAGGGGATCTGCTCCCAGTTTGCCACACGGCTGGCTGGAGGAAGATAAAAGTCATCGGTATGCACCGTGATGCTCTGGGGGAACTGCTGTGCCAGTTGTGCCGCCAGCGTGGTTTTGCCGCTGCCGCACCGGCCGTCCAGCGCCACCAACACCGGGGCGGCAGGATGGGCAGAGAGCAAAGTGGAGAGCTTTTCCACGAGAGGGGAAAGGGTGGTTGAAAGCATAGGGAACACATCCTTGACAAATCGTTAAAAATTGACTATACTACAAATAGAAAAGGCGCTGATCCACATCGGTCAGCTTTCCTTCCCGAGAATCAAAAAAGATTGACTGTCAGGTTTGGTACGCTGAGGCAGTCAATCTTTTTTGCTATCATCGTTTTTCTTCTGCGAAAACTTATCCATGACCTCAAGAGTCAGGCGGACCACATCCACAATCAGGCTCAGCAAGCCAAGCATGAAAGTGAGCAGTGCCAGAGTTTCCAACAGCGTCATTCGACATCCCTCCCTTCGCCATCAGGCTCCGGGAAGTTTCCTTCAAAAAAGTTCCGTCCCCGGTATCCTGCTTTATTCCATGTAGGAAGAATCAGCGATACGGGATTGGAAAGCATGACCACCAATGATGCAGACAGCACCTTGCTGCCATTTCTGGCAACGGATATAGTATAACAGAAGATTCGACAGCTTGCAATGAAAAATGCTATAACTGCTTTTTGAATGTCAGACTTTTGTATTCGGTCTGAGAGCCGCTTCGGCGGAAGGTTCCATTTTCAGTGGGCGTGAAACCTAGTGCACGCATCACGCCGCAGGAACCGGCATTTTCGGCGGCAACATCGGCCAGAACGGTTTTTATACCGTTCTGTGCACCGAACTGCACCAGAGCGTTTACCATTTCTTTGGCATAACCCTTGTGCCAGCAGGTAGGGTGGATGCAGTAACCGATATCCCAGCAGCTGCCGCCATCCTTGACCACAGCACAGCAGGTACCAATGGGCTGGTGGGTGACTTTGTCCTCTGCAATGACATAATAGCAGTCGGTGCTGTCGCTCAGGCTGCGGAGCAATTCCATATATTCGTTCAGGTCATCGATATCGTCCAGCACCGGGTCGGACAAATATTTTCCGGTGATGGGGTCACCCCAGATGCAGAGTGCAAACCCGGCATCCCGAGCTTCCTGCGGGCGCAGGCGAAGCCGGGCGGTTTCAAAAGGTGTGAAAGTCATAGAAAGCGCTCCTTCTTGACAAATCGTTAAAAATTGACTATTCTGCAAAAGAAAAAGGCACTGCAACAAGCGGTCGGCCTCTTTCAATGTGAAGTTTTCAATTGAAAAAACGTCACCTTAGCCGAGGTGGCGATTTTACTATACCATGAATTTCGACACGCCGCAACACGCGCAAAAAGTTTGTTGCGGAAAACTTGTCAGAACCCCTTGACACCACCCCGATGCTGTGGTAAGATAATGCCACGTTAGAAATAACTAACCACAAAGCGGTCAGCAGACAAATGGTCTGTGCCGCATTCTTTTAGAGTTTGAGGTTAGAAATATCTAACTGCTGCACCTGCATAGAATGCGGCGCGGCGGGGAACGCTGTTCCTCAAATGGATAAAAGCGGAGGAAAGCAGCCATGGAGCGTAATTTTGAGACCGTGATGATCGAACAGTGCGCACCGGTGCTGGCGGGGCTGAAGCCAGCCGGGCTGTTCCGCTATGAGACCCGGGACTGCGCCGACTTGGCTGCCCGGGTGCGCCGCTGGAATGACCAGCTGGGGGAGAAGGGGCTGAAGGTCCGGGTCCTCAAGGGCTGTGCTCAAACCCACCGGTATCTCATTTATGTTTACCGCGAGAGCCGCCTGCGTCAGGTGTTGGCCGATGAGGCGGTGCGGGAGTTCCTGCAACGCGAGGGCTATGCCCTGCCGGAAGATGCTGCCGATTGTGACGGTATGCTGCGGCAGCTGTCCCGGCGGCTGTGCTGCGAGGCCGATTTTCCCCATGAGATCGGCGTGTTTCTTGGTTATCCGCTCACCGATGTGGTGGGCTTTATCGAAAATCAGGGCCGCAACTTCACCTGCTGCGGCTGCTGGAAGGCTTACGGCGACCCCGATGCCGCCGCACGTCATTTTGCCCAGTTGAACAAGTGCACCAGAGTATATCTGCGCCTGTTCCATGAGGGTACCCCCATTTTCCGCCTTGCTGTGGCGGCTTGACAAGTCATTCTCTACCAATACTCTCTTTTTATCCTGGCACCCACCGGAACAAACCACGCTCCGGCGGGAAGAAATCCTCCTTTTGACACGCGGCCGTCCGTTGCAGCCTTGATCACTGCACCGGGCGGCTGTGTCATTTCATGGATAGAAAAAATGACGGTAAAATGTAAACAACGGCTAACTTTTACTCAGAAATTTGAGTTAGTTGTTGTTGATTGTGATAAAAAAACTGGGATATTTGGGCAGAAAAACTGTTTGTTCATATAAACTAACTTTCAATGATGAAAAAACTGTTGACAACGAAGGTTAGTAAGCGTAAACTATCTATGCTGATAGTTCCGACTGACTAACCCCTCCGGTGCATCAGCAGCCCACAAACAGTATGAAAAAGGGAGTGGAATGTTATGATGCCTCTGACAATGGCGAAGGCGGGCGAGACCGTCACCATCAAGAAGATCACCGGCAAAGATGAAGTCCGCCTGCATCTGGCAGAGCTTGGTTTTGTGGTGGACAGCGAAGTGACCGTGGTCAACGAGATCGCAGGCAACCTGATCGTACAGGTCAAGGAAAGCCGCCTGGCACTCGACAGGACGATGGCGAATCGCATTATGATCGGCTGAACAGCGCAGCACGCTGTTTGGGACCTGCTCCGACACTGGAATGGTCTCTGAATAAAGACAAGTAGAGGAGGAAATTTGCATGAAAACTCTGAAGGACGTGAAGGTCGGCGAGACCTGCACCGTGGCACGCCTGCATGGCGAAGGCCCGGTCAAGCGCCGCATCATGGACATGGGCATCACCAAGGGTGTTGAGATCTATGTCCGTAAGGTGGCACCTCTGGGCGACCCCATGGAGCTGACCGTGCGCAACTACGAACTGAGTGTGCGCAAGGCCGATGCTGAAATGATCGAAGTGGTTTGATTCCAAAGAGAGGAAAGGACACGCAATGAGTATTAAAATTGCACTGGCCGGTAACCCGAACTGCGGCAAGACTACCCTGTTCAATAACCTGACCGGCTCCAACCAGTACGTTGGCAACTGGCCCGGCGTCACGGTTGAGAAAAAGGAAGCCAAGCTCCTAAGCGACAAGAACGTTACCATCACGGACCTCCCTGGCATCTACTCGCTTTCCCCCTACAGCCCCGAGGAGCAATGCTCGCGCGATTACCTCATGAGCGGCGAGCCCGATGTGGTCGTCCAGGTGGTCGACGCCACCAACCTCGAGCGCAACCTGTACCTGGCGCTTCAGGTTATCGAGACCGGCCTGCCCGTGGTCGTTGCCCTCAACATGGCCGACTTGGTCGAGAAGAACGGCGACAAGATCGACACGGACAAGCTCTCCAAGAAGCTCGGCTGCCCGGTCATGATGATCTCGGCCCTTAAGAACAAGGGCATCAAGGAGCTGTTCGAGCAGGTTAAGAAGTCTGCTGCTTCCAAGGGCCAGGTGCCGGAGCACAAGTTCGATTCCTCCATCGAGGACGTTCTGGACCACATCGAGAATAACCTTCCGGCGAGCGTTCCCGCCAACAAGCGCCGCTATTACGCCGTCAAGCTGTTCGAGCGCGACGCGGACGCCTGCAAGCTCATCAACCTCACCAAGGAGAAGGCCGCTCGCGTGGAGCAGCTGGTCGCCCAGTGCGAGCAGGACTGCGACGACGACGCCGAGTCCATCATCACCGGCGAGCGTTACGGCGTGATTGCCCACATCATTGACGAGTGCCTCACCAAGGCTCCGGCAAAGATGAGCACCTCCGAGAAGATCGACCGCGTGGTTACCAACCGTATCCTGGGCCTGCCGATCTTTGTGGTCATCATGTTCTGCGTGTACTACATCGCCGTTTCTACCTTGGGCGGCACGGTGACCGACTTCACCAACGACCAGCTCTTTGGTACCGACGGTTGGTATGTGCTCGGCCAGGGTCGCGACGCCTACGACGCGGCCGTCGAGGCTGCGGGCGACAATGCCGACTCGGTCGACCCGGCACAGTACGGTCCCTATGTCCCGGGTATCACCACCGCGGTGCATAACGCTCTTGTGGCGGGCGGCACCGAGGACGGTGGCCTGGTCGATTCGCTGGTCTGCGACGGTATCGTGGCCGGCATCGGCGCCATCATGGGTTTTGTCCCGCAGATGTTCTTGCTGTTCGTGATGCTGTCCTTCCTGGAGGACTGCGGCTACATGGCTCGCGTCGCCTTCATCATGGACCGCGTGTTCCGCCGCTTTGGCCTGTCCGGTAAGTCCTTTATCCCCATGCTCGTGTCCTCGGGCTGCGGCGTCCCCGGCGTCATGGCCACCAAGACCATCGAGAACGAGAAGGACCGCCGCATGACGGTCATGACCACCACGTTCATTCCCTGTGGCGCCAAGCTGCCGATCATCGCCCTGCTCATGGGCTCCATCATCGGCGATTCTTCCACCACCGCCGCGTGGATCAGCCCGCTCTTCTACTTCCTGGGCGTCTTTGCCGTCATCGCCTCGGGCCTCATGCTCAAGAAGACCAAGCTCTTCGCCGGTCGCCCGACGCCGTTCGTTATGGAGCTTCCCGCCTACCACTTCCCGGCGATCCGCTCTTGGGCGCTGCACGTGTGGGAGCGCTGCTGGGCCTTTATCAAGAAGGCCGGCACGGTCATCTTCGCGTCCACTGTCGTGGTTTGGTTCCTGTCCAACTTTGGTAGCTACAACGGTTCCTTTGGCTTCCTGCCTGCGATGGACGGCATCCCCGAGGAGTTCATGGACTACTCCGTGCTCGCCATGCTGGGCAACCTGGTCGCTTGGATCTTCGCCCCGCTCGGCTTTAGCACCTGGCAGGCAACCGCACTGACCGTCTCTGGCCTCGTCGCCAAGGAGAACGTCGTCGCCACCGCCGGCTCGCTGCTGTCCGTCGCCGACGCGGGCGAGACCGACCCGAGCCTGTGGACCGCGTTTGCCGGCATGTTCCCCACCATGGGCGCTTGCGTTGCCTTCGGCGCCTTCAACCTGCTGTGCGCTCCGTGCTTTGCCGCCATTGGCACCATCCGCAACCAGATGGACTCTGGCAAGTGGACCGCGATTGCCATCGGCTACGAGTGCGCCTTCGCTTGGGTGATCGGCCTGTTCATCAACCAGTTCTACAACCTGCTTGTCCTTGGGCAGTTTGGTATCTGGACGGTTGTGGCCATTGTGCTGCTGGTTGCGATGCTCTTCCAGATTTTCCGTCCCATGCCCAAGCATGCATGGACCGATGAGGACGAGACCAACACTGCTTCCGCCGCAGTTTCCGCTTAAGTCCGAATAAGGATTAACCCCTTTCCACGAGCCCGGGTGTCCCAGCGACACTCGGGCTTTTTGGTGGGAGAGATGTGGCGTTTCCGCAGATAAAACCGACCAAAATAAACCTATCCCTTTTTGGTAGGTGGAGAATGGGGTAAAGTAAGTGGTGGTTAACTAGAGGAGGCTTGCTATGGCACCTATCGATATTGTTGTACTGGCTGTTATCGGTATTGCGTTTGTCGCGGTATGCGTGCGCATCTACCGCAAGGGCACCTGCGCCGATTGCGCTCAGGGTGGCGTTTGCACGGGGCATTGCTCCAACAAAAAGACTTGCACTGCGCTTAAGGGTGTGGACAAAATCGCCGAAGACTTGAGCCGCGGTATTCATTAGCCGACCGGCGTTTGGGCATGTTTGACTACGGATACGGCAGTTGCTGATACGATAGGTACGTCAACAACTGCCGCCGAGCGGCTCAAACGAAAGGAACCCTGTATGGAGTCTTCCGCCTATCCGATGCTCTTTAGCCCGATCAAGGTCGGTACGACCGAGGTCAAGAACCGCGTCTTTATGCCGCCGGTGTCCACCAACCTGGCCGATCATGGCTATGTTACCGACGACTTGGTCGATCATTACCGTGCCCGCGCCAAGGGCGGCGTGGGCCTCATCATCACCGAGGTCGTGACGGTCGAGCCTACCTATACCTATCTGCCGGGTGACATGTGCTGCTACGACGACACGTTTATCCCTGGCTGGGAAAAACTCGCCGCGGCCGTCCACGAGTATGGCTGCAAGATCATGCCGCAGCTCTTCCACCCCGCCTATATGGCCTTTAACATTCCGGGTACGCCGCGCCTGATCGCTCCGTCCTTTGTGGGCCCGTCTTACGCCCGCGAGGCACCGCGTCCTATCACGGTCGATGAGATCCACGAGCTCACGCATCAGTTTGGCGACGCTGCCGTTCGTATGCAGAAGGCTGGCGTCGATGGCGTCGAGGTCCATGCGGCGCACGCCCACGGTATGCTCGGCGGCTTTTTGACCCCGCTCTATAACAAGCGCACCGATGAGTACGGCGGCTCGCTCGATGCCCGCATGCGCTTCTTGCTCGAGGTCATCGCCGAGATTCGCGAGCGCTGCGGCAAGGACTTTATCATCGACGTCCGTATCTCGGGCGACGAGTACACCGATGGCGGCCTGACCCTCAACGACATGATCTATGTCTCGCGTCGCCTGGAGAAGGCCGGCGTCGACATGATTCATGTGTCGGGTGGCACCACCATCAAGCGCGGCTCTGCGATTCCCGCCGCCGGTACCCAGCAGGCCTCGCACGCCGCTTGCTCGCGTGAGATTAAGAAGCACGTGAACATTCCCGTTGCCACGGTCGGCCGCATCAACGAGGCCTGGATCGCCGAGGAGCTGATCGAGGACGGCGCTGCCGACATCTGCATGATGGGCCGCGCCAATCTGTGCGATGCCGAGTTCTGCAACAAGGCCGCTGCCGGCAACGCTGACGACATCCGCCCCTGCATTGGCTGCCTGCGCTGCCTGAACGGCATTATGTTCGGCAAGCGCATCTCCTGCACCGTTAACCCGGACGTGGAGCGCGACGAGGCTGGCTACGAGCCTGCCGCCGAGGTCAAGAACGTACTGGTTGTGGGCGCCGGTCCCGCGGGCATGGAGGCGGCGTTCATTGCCGCCAAGCGCGGTCACAACGTGGTGCTCGTGGATAAGCAGGACGAACCGGGCGGCGAGATGCGTATCGCAGCCGTTCCGCCGGCAAAGCAGGAACTCACCCGCGTGATCAAGTATCAGTATCGTCGCCTGGCCGAGGCCGGCGTGAAGTGCGTATTTGGCACCGAGCTTACTGCCGAGGACATTCAGCGTGACTACGCCGGCTACGAGGTCGTCCTGGCTTATGGCGCCGAGCCCATCGCTCCGGCCTTCATGCAGGGCTTTAAGCAGGTTATGACGGCCGACGACCTGCTGGGCGGCAAGGCTTTTCCGGGCAAGAAGATCGTCATCGTGGGCGGCGGCACCGTCGGTTGCGAGACGGCCGACTACTTGGCCCCGCTGGTCAATGATCTGTCGCCGGCCAACCGCGATGTCACCGTCATCGAGATGACCAAGACGCTCGCCGCCAACGAGGGCGGTGCCGGCCGCGCGGTGCTCATCACGCGCATGCTTTCCAAGGGCGTTCACGTGCTGACCGAGGCCAAGGTGACCGAGATTACCGAGGACACCATCAGCTACGAAAAGGACGGCGAGGTCCACACCATCACCGGTGCCGATACGCTGGTGCTTGCCATGGGCTATCGTCCCAACACCAAGCTTGCCGACGACCTTGCCGCTGCCGGCGTTACCACCCACGTGCTGGGTGACGCCAACAAGTGCGGCAACATTCGCGACGCTATTGGCGACGGCTACAAGATCGCCTGCGAACTCTAGTCAATTCCTTGGGCATTGGGGACAGATAACTTTGCACCGATATGGTGCATGGGCATCTGTCCCCTGCACGTAGGTGAGGGGCCTGGAGTTCTGAGAGCTCTCGTTGACCAGAGCGATTTTCATCGCGAAATCCTCTTCTGTTTCACCGCAACTGAGGGAATGGGGGATGAGATAGTATTACGTGGTGGTATTCGATTAACCGAGGGTTTATCCGAGGGCTTTATGGAACAGCACCAGCATTATCAGAGCCTGCAAGACCAGGCGTACAACGCACTGCGCTCCAAGATCATCTACGCCGAGCTCAAGCCCGGCACACGCCTTTCGGCGATTGGTCTGGAAAAAGAGACGGGAATCGGGCGCACGCCCATTCGCGAGTCCTTTGTGCGCCTGCGTGAGCAGGAGCTGGTGGAAACGCGTCCCAAAAGCGGCACCTATGTCTCGAAAATCAGCATGGAGCGTGCCGAGAACGCCTGTTTCTTGCGTGAGAAACTCGAGAGAAGCGTGCTTATTAAATGCTGTTCGGCCGCTACGCCCGAGCAGAAGCGTCGACTCGAGCAGATTCTTGCCGAGTCCGAGTCGCTCGACCATCGCGAAACGCGTCGCTTTTTCGATCTGGACAACCTGTTCCACGAGAAATGTTTTGAGATTGCGGGTCGCCATATGTTGTGGGACTGGATGAAAAGCGTCAACACGCATTTTGAGCGGTATAACTGGCTGCGTATGGTGTCGCAGGATCTGGATTGGGAGCCGATTCGTCGGCAGCATCGCCGAATTCTCGAGGCTATTAAGAGGGGCGATACCGATGCGGCGAGCTATCTGGCCGAGACACACTTGCACCTGATGCCCGAGGAGCAGGGCCCGGTTATTGCCTTACATCCCGATTATTTTGAGCTGTCCAAAGACTCGGCCATCTAGCCCATCATCGCATCTGCTCGAGACGCAAAAACGATGCTGCTCACCTACAGCGTTTTGCAACCGAGATTTTTAAAAAATGCCTAAAATGGCTCAGACTGCCGACATTGGGAAACGGGGTGCGTTATGGCGCAGATGAGAATCAAGGACATTGCCGCCGAGGCGGGCGTGAGTCCGGCCACGGTCTCGCGCTATCTCAACAACCGCCCCGGGCAAATGACCGAGGAAACCCGTGCTCGCATCGCGGCGGTTATCGAGCGCACCGGCTATCGCCCGCGTGCCGCCGCGCGCAATCTGCGCAGCTCGCGTACGAACCTCATTGGCGTGATTCTGGCTGACATCGCCAACCCGTTCTCGAGCGCCATGCTCGAAGGGCTTTCCGCCAGCGCCGCCGCACGCGGCTGCTCGCTTATGACTGCCATTAGCGGCAACGACCCCGCAAAGGAGGCCGAGTCGCTCGCCAGACTTATCGATGCCGGCGCGGACGGCCTGGTCGTCAACACCTGTGGCGGCAACGACAAGGCGATCGCTGCGGCCGCGGGGCGCCTGCCCGTTGTGCTGCTCGACCGCGATGCTGCCGACGGTGGCATCGATCTGGTGACCTCTAACAACCGCGAGCTGGTTGCCGGGCTGGTCGACGCCTTGGCTGCTGCAGGCAGCGAGCGCCTGTGCCTGCTCACCGAGGCAAGCGACGACAGCCCCGTGCGTCGCGAGCGTGCCGAGGCCTTTGCCGACGAGCTTTCGCGCCGCGGCCTTGCCGGCGAGGTTGTCACCTTGGCCGATGGCGGTGCCACGGGCGTTGGCCGCTTGGACGAGACCATCCACGGCTATGCGGGCAAAAGACTCGGCCTTATCGCTGTCAACGGCCTGGTCTTCCTGCGCCTGACCGAGGCGCTGGCGCAGCTTGGTCCCTCGTTGCCGGCGGGTCTCAAGATCGCAACGTTTGACGACTACCCCTGGAACCACGTGCTCTTTGGCGGCGTGACCACGGCCGCGCAGGATACCCTCACCATTGCCGAGTGCGTGGTCGAGCGCCTCTCCGAGCGCATCGACGTTGTTACCACCACCGTGGGCAAGGCCGCAAAGCTCGCCCCCAAGCGCATCGAGATTCCCGGCCACATCGAACACCGCGCCTCAACCTCGCGCTAGCCGCTCGATCGCAACTGCCTGTTCGCGCACGTTTTTTGAGCGCTTGATACGCTTTAACCCTGCGGAAACATTTTTCTGCGATAGTATCTGCGATATAGACCAGTCGAAACCCGCCCGAAAGAAAGGGGAGCGACATGAACCAGCAGAACATCGATTACGTACTCCGCTCCGTAGAGCAGCGTGACATCCGCTTTGTGCGTCTGTGGTTTGTCGACATTCTCGGCCGCCTCAAGAACTTTGCCATTAGTCCCGAGGACCTCGAGGTCGCTTTTGAGGAGGGTATTGGCTTTGACGGCTCCGCCATCGAGGGCTTTGCCACGCCCGAGGAAGCTGACATGCTGGCGTTTCCCGATGCTTCGACCTTCCAGATTCTGCCGTGGCGCCCGAGCCACAACGGCGTCGCCCGCGTGTTCTGCGACGTGTGCACCCCCGACCGCAAGCCCTTCGCCGGCGATCCGCGCGATGCGTTGCGCCGCATGTTCCGCAAGGCCGAGAAAGCTGGCTATCTGCTTAACGTGGGCGCCGAGCTGGAGTATTACTACTTCCCCGACGAGCACACCCCCGAGCCGCTCGACAACGTGGGCTACTTCGATCTTTCGGTGAGCGATGCCGCCCGCGACCTGCGCCGCAACACGGTCCTCACGCTCGAGAAGATGTCCGTGCCCGTGGAGTACACCTTCCACGCCGCCGGCCGCTCGCAGCACGGCATGAGCCTGCGCCATGCCGAGGCCTTAAGCATGTCCGACGCCGTCACCACGGCAAAGCTCATCATTAAGCAGCAGGCCTACGAGAGCGGTTGCCACGCCTCCTTTATGCCCAAGCCGCTGGCGGGCGAGGATGGCAGCGCCATGTTCCTGTGCCAGTCGCTGTTCGACCACGACGGCAACAACGTCTTTTGGGGAGAGGACGACGAGAAGTACCATCTCTCCGACGTCGCCAAGCACTACATGGCCGGCATCCTGGCGCACGCGCGCGAGATTAGCGCCATCACCAACCCCACGGTCAACTCGTACAAGCGCATCACCACAGGTGGCGACTCCGTGCCGCAGTACGCCACGTGGGGCCTGCGCAACCGCGCGAGCATGGTCCGCATCCCGGTCTACAAGCCCGGCAAGCAGCTGTCCACGCGCATCGAGCTTCGCAGTCCCGATCCCATGGCCAACCCGTACCTGGTCAACGCCGTCACGCTGGCGGCTGGTCTCGATGGCATCGAGCGCAAGCTGGAACTCCCGCCCGAGGCAACGGCCGAGACGCTCAAGCTTACCGACCGTCAGATGGTCGAGGCCGGCTACACGCCGCTGCCGCGCTCGCTCAAAGAGGCGCTCGACGTGTTTGAGGACTCGCAGTTTATGAAGGATGCCCTCGGCGAGCACATCCACAGCTTCTTCCTCAAAAAGAAGCGCGACGAGTGGCATAAGTTTGAGTCCACGATCACCGAGTGGGAGATCAAGCATTATCTGGCGAACTCCTAATCGCGCTGGCTTGTTCCAGTACGATTGAGCTCATTTCCTTGGAGGCCGATATGTCCGAAAAGAGTGCCCTGTTCATGGCGCGCACGACGCGCTTCCACGAGTTTGCCCGCAGCTTGACGACTACCCTGGGTGTCGAGGTGAGCCTGGCAACCCCCGATTCGCCGACTGCAGCACACGACTTTGACCTGCTGATCCTCGATTCCGATGGCATCCGCAGCGACCGCATCGATCAGATTGCCAAGTGGCTCGACGACCGCGGCGGCGTCCCCATGCTGGTGATCGTTGACGACGAGGCGCTCGGCACCCTGCGCCTGCCGAATCACGCGCATGCCGACTTTGTATGCCCCACGGCGACGCCCAACGAGCTCAAGGCTCGCGCGCAGCGCCTGATGGGCGAGGAGGAGACCGTTACCGCCGACGATGTGCTCAACATTGACAACCTCGAGATCAACTTGGCTACCTACCAGGTGACGCTCGATAACGAGCCCATTGACCTGACGCTGATGGAGTACTCGCTGCTGAGCTTTTTGGCGACGCACCCCAACCGTGCCTACAGCCGCGAAGTGCTGCTGCACCGCGTGTGGGGCTTTGAGTACTGCGGCGGCACGCGCACCGTTGACGTGCACATTCGACGTATCCGCTCCAAGGTGGGCCCGCAGATCGCGGCACACATCACCACCGTCCGCGGCGTGGGCTATCTGTTTAAGGACTAGATTTCCACCACAAAGGGGCAGACGCCTTTGTGGTGGTTTCGCCGCATGCGTGGATTCCTTTCGGGTCTGCGGCAGAACTTAAGCCTTCCTAAAAGATTGCGTTCTCATACACGTACGCCCGCATATTGGGGTACAACTCAACGTGAACAATGATGGCCCGCCACATGTTTGGCGGGCCTTTGGTTATTTGACGAAAGGATCGCAGCTATGAGCGAGTACGATTCCCAGCGTCCCCAGGATGCGGGCAACGCCGGCGAGACGCAGCAGCAGCCGCGCGTGCAGGTGGAGTCGACGCCTGCCGACAGCAACATTCCCTACGTGCAGGCCTACGACACGCAGACCGGAAAGCCGCTGGGCGGTGCGCAGGTCGTGAACAAGCACACGGTGGTCAAGACCAAGACCAAAAAGCTGCCGATTTTTATTACGGCACTCGCCGGCTGTGCCTGCGGCGCCCTGCTGGTCATTGCGCTCATTATGAGCGGTACGCTCGATATCGGTGGCGGCAAGAATGCCGTGACGGCGGGCGCTTCGGGTTCGTCGACGCAAAAGATTACGATCGACTCCGAGGACACCACGCTGGCCGAGGCCGTTTCTGCCAAGGCCCTGCCCTCCGTGGTTTCTATTACCGCCACTTCGAGCGGCAGCCAGAATGGCTCGCTTTCGCAGTCTGCTGATGAGTCGGACAGCTCGGGCAGCGTCGGCTCGGGCGTGGTGCTCGATACCGAGGGTCACATCCTCACCAACAACCACGTGGTCGATGGTTATGACCAGTACGTGGTGACCATGGACGACGGCACCACCTATGAGGCCGAGTTCGTGGGCAACGATGCCTCGAGCGACCTCGCCGTCATCAAGCTCAAGGACGCCGACGCCTCCAAGCTCACGCCGATCGAGATTGGTGACTCCTCCAAGCTCAACGTGGGCGAGTGGGTCATGGCGATTGGCTCGCCCTTCGGCAACGAGCAGTCTGTCTCCACGGGCATTGTGTCGGCGCTGTATCGCTCCACGGCCATGAGCTCTACCAGCGGCAACACCATCTATGCCAACATGATCCAGACCGATGCTGCCATCAACCCGGGCAACTCTGGCGGCGCGCTCGTCAACGACAACGGCGAGCTGGTGGGTATCAACTCGCTCATCGAGAGCTACTCGGGCTCCAGCTCGGGCGTGGGCTTTGCCATTCCCGTTAACTACGCCAAGAACATTGCCGACCAGATCATCGACGGCAAGACGCCGGTGCATCCGTACATGGGCGCTACGCTTTCGAGCGTCAATGCGCTCAACGCCCGCACCAACAAGCTGAGCACCGATAGCGGCGCGTATGTGGCGAGCGTCGTCGAGGACGGTCCTGCCGCCAAGGCCGGCATTCAGGAGGGCGACGTCATCACCAAGTTGGGCGACGACGAGATCACGAGCGCCGATGGCCTGATCATCGCACTGCGCAGCCACGAGGTGGGCGAGAAGGTCGAGATTACGCTTATGCGCGGCAAGGAAGAGAAGAAGGTCACCGTCGAGCTGGGCTCCGATGAGGAGCTGCAGAACCAGCAGCAGGACGACAGTTCGACCGACACCGGCAACGGCGGTATTACCGACGAGCAGCTGCGCCAGTACCTGGAGGAGCTGCTGGGCCAGCAGGGCCAGGGTCAAGGCTACGGCCAAGGCTACTAACGAGCCATTTCGCACATACTGATGCCAGAGGGGCTGTCCCGCCATGCACGGGACAGCTCCTCTTTTCTTATTGATCCGTTGGGGACGGAGGAAAACGGATCACTTGTGGCTGGCAAGAGGCCTGGTTCGTAATGGTCTGGACAGTTAGTTCAGATACGTATAAATCTGGGGCAGCTTGGGATGCGTTTTGAGCAATTATTGATTGGGATGGGGCTCGGATGGGTGTTTGGAAGGGAGAGTGGGACGTTTACATGGTCTCGAGGAGTCAAAATTAGTCGAAACAGAGGTGTTCGTGCCTGATTCAGTTCTAGGATTTATACGTATCTGAACTAACTGTCCACCCCAGTCTGGCGGCTGCCGATTCGGTGCGGTTCGAAAGGGTTATTCGGCCCCATCGTGACCGGTGGTACTCTAGTATCCGTTTGAAATCGAGCGAAGGAGTGCCGCTATGGAGCAATCGAGCCTGTTTGGTGACGGCGTGGACATCGATACCGAAACGCCCGCGAGCACGGATACCGCTACACCGACCGACGCCCATGCCCAGGCGGCAGCGCGCGCGGCCGAGCTGCGCCACGAGCTCGATTACCACGCCTATCGCTACTACATGCTCGATGCACCCGAGATCACGGACGCCGCCTTCGACAAAATGCTCGTTGAGCTGCAGGAGCTCGAGGCGGCCTATCCCGACCTGGTGACGCCCGACAGCTATACCCAGCGCGTGGGCGGCTACGTGAGCGAGCAGTTTACGCCGGTAACGCACATGGCACGCATGTATTCCATGGACGATGCCATGGACCTGGACGAGCTCGACGCGTGGCTCCAACGCACCGAGGATGCGCTCGGCGCCGGTAGCGTCACCTATACCTGCGAGCTCAAGATCGACGGCCTGGGCGTGGCCCTTACCTACCAAAACGGCACCTTCGTACGTGCAGCTACACGCGGCGATGGCACCACGGGCGAGGACGTGTCGCTCAACGTGCGCACCATCAAGGATGTTCCCATGCACCTGTCCGAGCCGGCGCTTGTCCACATGGGTGCCGACCGCGAGCGCACCATTGAGGTGCGCGGCGAGGTCTATATGCCCAAGGGCAGCTTTGTTCGTCTGAATGAAGAGGCCGATGCCGAGGGCCGCGACCCCTTCGCCAACCCGCGCAACGCTGCCGCCGGCAGCCTGCGCCAAAAGGATCCCAAGGTCACGGCGCGCCGCGACCTGGCCACCTTTATCTATGCCATCGCCGATACCGACCCGCTGCACGTCCACAGCCAGCGCGAGTTCCTCGATTGGCTGCGCAGTGCCGGCTTTAGCGTCAACCCCAACGTGGCACGTTGCGCCACGCCGGCCGAGGTCCACGAGTTCTGCGCCCAGGCGCTCGAGCACCGCGGTGACCTCGATTACGACATCGACGGCGTGGTCGTAAAGGTCGATAGCTTTCAGCAGCAGCTCGACCTGGGCTTTACCGCCCGCGCGCCGCGCTGGGCCATTGCCTTTAAGTTCCCGCCCGAGGAAAAGCAGACCGTCCTGCGCGAAATTCGCATCCAGGTGGGCCGCACCGGTGTGCTCACACCGGTCGCCGAGTTCGACCCGGTGACGGTCGCCGGCTCCACCATCGCGCGCGCCACGCTGCATAACATCGACGAGATCCGTCGCAAAAACGTGCGCGAGGGCGATACCATCATCGTGCACAAGGCAGGCGACGTAATCCCGGAGGTCGTGGGCCCGGTCCTCGACAAGCGCCCGGCCGATTCGGTCGACTGGCACATGCCCGAGGTCTGCCCCGTGTGCGCCCATCCCCAGGCCTATTTCGAGCCGAAGAAGGAGAACTATTAGTCCGCCTTGCGGCCCGCATACGAGTCCCGTCTCTTCGGAGACGGGGCTTTTTTATTTCCGCTGCATGTGCGGACGTGCAAATATTCGGCCCCCGGAGACTTAAAATTCCGGATTTTCTCCGTATCTTTGCAAGAATCCTTATTTCGGACAATTCAAACACAAGATATGGCAGACGAAAAAATCATCTTTTCGATGGTCGGCGTAAGCAAGACCTTCAC
>URYA01000010.1 GCA_900551975.1 uncultured Collinsella sp.
GTGCAGTGGGTGCAAAACAGTTTACGAAGAAACTGGACGTAGCTGCCAATAATCTTGCAAATATCAACACCCATGGATTTCATCCGAAAACGGCAGCCTTTTCCCAGCTGGTACAGTATAATCTCAATGATTCAGCCGAAGCGCAGACAGAGCTTCAGGCTGGAGCGGGAGCCAGGCTTACCAGAACCTGGACGGATTTTTCCACCTCTGGTATGGTCCGCACAGACAGTGAATACGATTACGCGATCCAGGATGATAATGCATTTTTTATGCTTCAGGACCCGGAAAGCGGGGAGATCAGTTTTACCCGGGATGGACATTTCCACAGGGCGGAGCGTGAGGACGGCTTTTATCTGATGACAGACAGCGGAAAAATGGTACTGGATCAGAATCAGATGCCTTTAAAGGCAGAAGTGACGGATGTGGAGAGGCTCCAGGAAGAGATGGAGGACGGATGGGAAGAATCCTATGATGACATAGAAGATGAGGAAGAGGAAGAAAAGCCGGTGGTGGGCGTGTATACTTTTGAGAATCCCAGCCGCCTGGTCAGCCCAGACGCCGCCCCGGCCGATGCCGCCGAGGAAGTCAGCCTGCGCCCCAAAACGCTGGATGATTATATCGGTCAGGAAAAGGCCAAAAACAATCTGCGCATTTACCTGCGCGCCGCCCAGCAGCGCGGGGAACCGATGGACCATATTCTGCTGTACGGCCCGCCGGGCCTTGGCAAAACAACGTTGGCCGGCATTGTGGCGCAGGAGATGGGCGTGCAGATCCGCATTACCTCCGGCCCGGCCATCGAAAAGCCCGGCGATCTTGCCGCTCTGCTGACCAATTTGCAGGAGGGTGATATCCTGTTCATTGATGAGATCCATCGCCTTTCCCGCCAGGTGGAAGAAGTGTTGTACCCCGCACTGGAGGATTACGCGCTGGATATCATGATCGGCAAGGGCCCCAGCGCCCAAAGCATCCGCATCAACCTGCCGCGGTTCACCCTGGTGGGCGCAACCACCCGCGCGGGCCAGCTGACCGGGCCCCTGCGTGACCGCTTTGGCATTCTGCTCAAGCTGGAACCCTACAGCCCGGATGAACTGGCTACCATCATCATGCGCAGCGCGGGCATTTTGAATATCCCCATCGACCGCCCCGGTGCGCTGGAGCTGGCCAAATGCGCCCGCGGCACCCCGCGTATTGCAAACCGCCTGCTCAAGCGCGTGCGCGATTACGCACAGGTGCGCGGCAACGGCCCCATCGAGCTCGATATCTGTCGCCAGGCGCTTGAGTTCTTCGAGATCGACGAGCTCGGTCTGGACTGGATGGATATTCGCATTTTGGAGACGCTCGCTAAGACGTTCTCCGGTCGTGCCGTGGGACTTACGACCCTTGCCAGCGCGGTGGGCGAGGACCCGGGCACGCTCGAGGATGTCTATGAGCCCTATCTGCTGCAGTGCGGGTTGATGATTCGTACGCCGCAGGGCCGTCAGGCAACCCTTCGCACCTTTGAGCATCTGGGGATTGAACCTACCGTTTAGGGCGCTTTGTTTTGGCGGGCTGTTAGGCTATCGCTGGGCATCGGGTAAACATATCGCCGTTCATCGGTTATGGGCGTTTTACTATTGCGCGCCCGTGCTATGCTGAATTGGTCTTTTTCTCATTCGGTAACGAAAGGACCGCCCATGCCTACTGACATCGAAATCGCACGTTCCGTCACGCCGCTGCCCATTACCGAGGTGGCTAAGAACGCCGGCGTCGACGTAAAGCACCTGATTCCGTACGGCTTCGACAAGGCTAAGGTTGACTATTCACTGCTCAACGAGCCGACCGATCACCAGGCCAAGCTCGTCCTCGTGACCGCTATCAACCCAACGCCTGCGGGCGAGGGCAAGACCACCACGACCATCGGTCTGGCCGACGGCCTGCGTCGTCGCGGCGTCAAGAGTGCCGTGGCCCTGCGCGAGCCTTCGCTCGGCCCCGTCTTTGGCGTTAAGGGCGGTGCTGCCGGCGGCGGCTGGGCTCAGGTCATCCCCATGGAGGATATCAACCTGCACTTTACCGGTGACTTCCATGCCATCGGTGCTGCCAACAACCTGCTGGCCGCCATGCTCGACAACCATATTCAGCAGGGCAACCAGCTCGGTATTGACGTTAAGCGCATTACTTGGAAGCGCGTCGTCGATATGAACGATCGTCAGCTGCGCCACGTTATCGACGGCATTGGCGGTAAGGCCCAGGGCGTGCCGCGCGAGGACGGCTTCGATATCACCGTCGCCTCCGAGGTCATGGCAATCCTGTGCCTGTCTACGAGCATCAGCGACCTCAAGGAACGCTTGGGTGAGATTGTCGTCGGCTACAGCTTTGCCGGCGAGCCCGTCCGTGCCCGCGACCTTAAGGCCCAGGGTGCCATGGCCGCGTTGCTTAAGGACGCACTCAAGCCCAACCTGGTGCAAACGCTCGAGGGCACGCCCGCGTTTGTCCACGGCGGTCCCTTCGCCAACATCGCCCACGGCTGCAACTCTATCATGGCCACGCGTATGGCGATGCGCTTTGGCGATGTCGCCATTACCGAGGCCGGCTTCGGTGCCGATCTGGGTGCCGAGAAGTTCCTCGACATCAAGTGCCGCATGACGGGCGTTCGCCCCAGCGCCGTCGTGGTCGTCGCGACCGCTCGTGCGTTGAAGTACAACGGTGGCGTCGCCAAGGCCGACCTCAACGAGGAGAACCTCGAGGCACTCAAGGCTGGCATGCCCAACCTGCTGCGTCACGTCGACAACATCCAGAACGTTTATGGTCTGCCCTGCGTGGTCGCCATCAACCGCTTCCCGACGGACACCGAGGCCGAGCTTGCGCTCATCGAGTCCGAGTGCCAGAAGCTCGGCGTCAACGTTAAGCTTTCCGAGGTCTGGGCCAAGGGCGGCGAGGGCGCGCTCGACCTGGCCGATGAGGTCATGCGCCTGATTGAGCAGCCGAGCGAGCTCAAGTTTGCCTATGAGGACGGCGCTGATGTCGCTGATGCCCTCGAGGCCGTTGCCACCAAGGTCTACCGCGCCGACGGCGTTGACTTTACGCCGGCCGCCAAGCGCCAGCTCGCCGAGCTGCGCGAGAATGGCTTTGGCAACCTGCCGGTGTGCGTCGCCAAGACGCAGTACAGCTTTAGCGACAACGCCAAGGCCCTGGGCGCTCCCGAGAACTTCCGCATCACCGTGCGTGAGCTCAAGGTTTCTGCCGGCGCCCACTTTGTGGTCGCGCTGACCGGCAGTGTTCTGACCATGCCGGGTCTGCCCAAGGTGCCCGCGGCCGAGAACATCGACGTCGACAGCGACGGCAACATCACCGGCCTGTTCTAAACCTGCTGTCCATAGCTGCTAGCCCGCCTCGCCGCGCCCACAAGGCACGGCGGGGCTTTTTGATCCTTAAGCCCGCGCATGTCTTGTAGATACCGACGGGCTTTGCCCATCATAGGCTTTTGCGCGGGTAGAATGCATGGATAACTTGATGCTTACAGGCGACGGAAAGGAAACGTTGCATGGACCAGGATAAGACGACCGTGATGGGCGGGTACGGCTCCGCACGGGCTGGCGGTAGCGCCGATGCGACCCGTGTTGTTCCCAATCCCGGTTATGTCGACCCCGCCGCGACGCAGCCTTCTGCCGAGCCCACACGAGTTATGGGCTATGGCGACGCGGCGCAGGACCCTTACGCTGCATCTTCGCAAAGCCCCTATGGCAACGCGGCGGCAGACCCGTTTGATTACGCGCCGCAGGATTCTTATGCCGCCTCGACGCCGAATCCCTATGATGACCTGCCGCAGAATCCCATTCCGCAGCCTCAGCAGACGACGTATATGCCTCGCACGGCGCAACCTCGCTACGAGTCGCGCGAGCCGTATCGCGAGTACCCCAAGTCGATTCCGCAATATGGCGAGGACGAGGAGAAGAAGCCGTCGCGTTCGTCGAGCGTGATCAAGAAGATCCTCATCGTACTGGCGATCTTCTTTGCGCTGTCGGTTGTGTTTGCCATCGTGTCGGGCATGCTCAACAAGCGAGGGAGTTCAACGGCCGATACCACTGCCGAGCAAACCGAGTTCGCCTCGTCTAGCACCGTCGATCTGAGCGATATCCCGGGGCAGTACTGGTCCAACGCCAAGAAGATCCTCAAGTCGCGCGGCGCCGATCTTTCGAATGCCGTGGTCCTGACTGATGATGGCTCAACGCCCGTCATCGATGCCAACTGGGTCGTGACGTCTGCCTACTATAACGACAGCGGCAACCTCGAAATTCAGCTCACGCACAAGAACAGCTCGGGCAGCTCGTCCGACGGCCAAAGCGGTACCGACAGCTCGAGTTCCAATACGCTGGAGGACTTGAGCAACAAGGCACAGGAGTTGGGAGGCAAGGCGCAAGAGCTGGGCGACACGGCCCAGAACCTGGGCGATACCGCTCAGAACCTGGGTGATATGGCGACGGATGCCTGGAATGCCCTGCAAAACGGCATCTCGGGCGTGCAGGGAAACTAGCGGACGAGCGGAGCGGGGCTACAACTGCTCGGCCGGACGCTCGGGCGAGCTAAAGCCCGAATCAAACGTGACGACGCATGAGACGTCGGGCCGGCGCTCGTGCACGATGCGCGTGACGAGTTCCAGCAGCTTCTCGTCGGAAATGTCAAAGCCGTCGGGGCGCACCAGGTCAAACGAAACGAAGCCGTCGTACTCGTGCAGATCGTGGATAGAGAGCGCGGGATCGATTTGCGCCACGCCGCGCTTGACCCAGCTGCGCAGGTCGTTGGCGTCGGTGGCGATGGGGTCGCAGTGCAGTGTGATGCCGATGCCCATCTGGCGCTTGATGTCGTGCTCGATGGTGTCCAGGATCTCGTGGTGCTCAAACGCGTCGCCCTCGCCGGGCATCTCCACGTGCGCGCTGGCAAATTGCCGACCGGGGCCATAGTCGTGCACCATCAGGTCGTGCGTGCCTAGGACCTGCGGATACGACATGATCTTGTCACGGATTGCCTGGACGAGCTTGGGATCAGGCGCTTGCCCCAACAGCGGGCTGATGGCATCGCGCACCAGGCCCATACCGCTGACGCAGATAAAGATGCCCACGCCCAGGCCTGCCCAGCCATCGAGGTCAAAGCCGGTCGTCTGCGAAATAAGCCCCGCCACCAGGACCGAGCCCGAGGCGATGACATCGTTTTTGGAGTCCTGCGCCGTGGCGATGAGCGTCTCTGAATCGATGCGGTTACCCAGCGCGCGGTTGAATGCCGCCATCCAGAGCTTGACGAGCATGGATGCAATCAATGCCGCCATGGAGACTAACGTGTAGGAAGTGGGGGAGGGCTTGATGATTTTGGCGGCAGACTCGAGCACCAGGTTGATACCAACGGCGCAGACCAGAACAGCGACGAACAAGCCGGCAAGGTACTCGTAGCGGCCGTGGCCATAAGGGTGCCCTTCATCGGCCGGGCGGCTGGCAAGACGGAACCCGAGCAGGCTTACGATGTTGCTCGAGGCATCGGAGAGGTTGTTGAAGGCGTCGGCGATAAGCGATACGGAGCCGGCGAGCAGGCCCGCGATACCCTTGGCGAGGCATAGCGTGATGTTGAGGCCGATGCAGATAAGGCTCGCGGTAAAGCCGGCACGGGTGCGGCAGGAGGTATCGACCGGCTCGCTTTCGCTGCCGGGAACAAGCGTATGTACCAGCCGATTTACAAATAGCATAGCGGTCGTCCTCACAATCATGTTTAAGGGGATAGTGTAGCTCGCACAGGGGCGCCGTGCACCGATGCTCAGAAAATGCAGCAATGGTCTGCCGGCACTAACGAGCGAGCCTTCACGTCTGCCTGGGTGGTCCATTTTGGGCCACATGGGTATGGGCATGTGCCTGTTTGCTCGACATACTTAATGTCGACAGCCCCTGTGCAAAGGAGGACGTTTCCATGGACGAGATGTTTGCCATTAAATGCCAAAACTGCGGCGGCCCTATGTACTCGCACCAGGCTAAGCGCAGCTTTGAGTGTGCCTATTGCGGAACGGTCATCCCGTGGCAGGCGGATGCCGGGGAGCCCAAGAGCGCTTTGGGCATTCGTCATACGCCGTTGACGGTGGTGGATGGACTGCTCAAGCTCACACATGTGTCGCAACTCGAGCGCCCGGAGGACCCGGACTGGTATTTCTTCAATTCGCACTGGCGCAATCAGTCGGTCCTGGAACATCTGCTGTGGGAGGATCGCGGCACGGCGCAGGAGTTCCAAGAGGCCACGCATGTGAGCATTCCTTGTCCCTTCTGTGGTGCGTCCTTTGAGGGCGAGTCAACGCAGCGTGTGTTTGAGTGCCCGTCCTGCGGCAACAAGATTGGTGTGGCCGACTTGCTCAAACCCGGCGCATTCAGTAAGCGCCTGACCATGGGCGTGGGTGCCGAGTATGTGCCAGAGCAGGGCATTCCCTGCGAGATCTCGCTGCAGCAGGCACGTGCCAATGCGCTGCAGCTGGTGCGCCAGTACCCCGACGCCTTTGCCGGGCACGACGTGGAGGACGCGATCCAAAACGACATGATGCTCTTCTACTTTCCCATGGCGCTCGCGGATCTGCGCATGATGGCGTCCTTCCCGGGCAAGGGGCTGAGCAAGGAGACCTTGGTGTACTACGAGGTGCTCGACTGGGCATACCCCAGGGCAAACTACCTGGACGTTCGCCTCATGGGCATTTTGGAGCCGTGGGACTTTGTCAAGGTTGGGCCGTTTGATCCGGCCATGCAGGAAGGTGACTTCCGCGTTGTCTCCGTCGATGCGTCCACCAAGGACCAGGTGGTCATTGATAAGCTGGCGCTCGACGTTGCAGGCAACGACGCCGAGGCTGTACTGGGTCTCAATAAAAAGAGCATCCGCACGTGGGCGCGCAAGGCCCGCAAGCATAAGGATGGCCTGGTGATGGTGCCGGTCTACTTTGTCGATCGTCCGGCGACGGATAGCCGCGATGGCGAGCAGGTGCGCATCGCCGTGAACGGCCAGACGGGTCGTGCGGCCGCGGTGGTGTTTAGCGACAAGCGCGAAACGCATATCGTGGCATCGCTCAACCCCAGCCTGCATCTGTCCGGCGAGAGCACCGTGCACGCCACGCCCATCGAGGTCAAATACGTTAAATCGCCGTTCCTATACCAGATCGTGCGCCGTGGAGGCGGCGAGCAACCGCGCCAGGTTGCAGCCGCCGTCGAGGGTTCTTATCGAGAGGAGAAGCCTAAACGTAAGGGCTTGTTCGCTGCGATCTTTGGGAAGTAGGGAAGCGCAGCACGGGACGGCTCGCAGGCGTGCGGGCTGCCGTTCGGTAGTTTGGCAGGGGGTAGATGTAAATAAACGGTGGACCGGCTGCAAAAGGGCCGCCTCGCTGGGCAAGATTAGGTTGTGCCACGGAACCCGCTCCTCAGTTAGTCACACTTCGGAAGCGCGGGCAACGCAGGTGCAAGTGTCTTGAGGGCCGGCTGCAACCGGTCCTTTTCTGTGGCAGCCAATGGGTCCACATCAGACGAAGGTCGCGTTTTTGCCTGTCAGGTCACGCTCTCCAGCCACGGCTAGAATGTCGTTGCCGGCGTCCATGACCGGTATTGTTTCGTAGCGTGCGCCTCAACCGCGGGTGCGCCTGCGACGGCTGCGGTGGTTTCGGTCGCAACGTGCCGCTATCCTTGCACTTCGCCATTAGTCGCTTCGTTGATGGCGCGGTACTCGGCACTCAGCTCGCGCGCCAGCTCTTCCTTGCTTGGGAGATACGGCAGGTATTTGGCGGCAAACACTTGGTCGTTGTCTTCGGGCAGCGTGTACTCGACGATCGAATCGCTTTTGTCCGCGCAGAGCACGATGCCTATGGGCGGATTGTCGCCTTCGTTCATGAGCTCACGCGTGTAGTAGTTCACATACATTTGCATCTGGCCTAGGTCCTGATGCGTAAGGTCATCGGTCTTAAGGTCGATGAGCACGAAGCAGCGCATCAGATAGTTGTAAAAAACAAGGTCAATATAGAAATGGCGCCCATCAAAGGTGATGTGCTTTTGGCGCGCCTCGAAAGCAAAGCCACGGCCAAGCTCTAGCAGGAACTTCTGAAGATGTGTGATGAGCGCCTGCTCTAGATTGCTCTCGCGAAACGCAGTATCGTCCGAGAAACCTAAAAACTCCAGTACATATGGGTCGCGGATGATATCTTCGGGGCGACGAGCCGGGGCGCTCTCTTGGATTTCCTGGGTGACGGCCTCCTTGTCTTTGCTGGCAAGTAGGCGCTCGCGGAACATGGTGTTGATCTGGCGTTCGAGCTGGCGCGCGCTCCAGCGAGAGTCGGCGCATTCGTTCATGTACCAGGTGCGAGCTTCGGGGTCAGGAATGCGTATTAACCTCCGATAATGTGTCCAACTCAATTCGGGACGCAGTGAGTCCCGAATTGGAAATGTAAGATAGAACTGACGCATTTTACGCAGCTCTCTTGCTTCAAAACCTTTACCAAAATCCTTGGTAAGTCTGATTGCGAGGGCCTTGAGCAGTGCCTCTCCATACTTGGCGCGCTCCTCTCCGCCCTGCTCATCAACAATGCTCTTGCCGATCTCCCAATACGCCTCAACCATCGCAAAGTTAACGGCGGTATAGGCCTTGTCGCGAGCGGCGTTGAGAATTGAGGAGACCTGCTTGTAAAAACCTTCGGGCACGATTGCCGATTCTCCACGGTTTACCAGTTCGCCCATCACTGTCGCCCCACTTTCCTCTTGTGGAATGCATCTTTATTGCATTTAGTTTAAAGCCTCGCGCGGACACGAATTGCTTTGCTGTCTGGCACCTTCGCATGGGAGCCTTGCGGTGACTAAAATGTGGCCATAGAGATAGTTTTAACGAGCCCTATGGATGTGACGCGCATAGACAACAACACCTTGCTGTTTCAGGACAAGGGTTCGGGTAGGTTTAAAGACGTCAAGATCTACCCCAATCGTATCGAGGTGCTCAAGAAGGGCACTTTTGGCGGCAGGCACACCGAGATTGTCTACCTTAAGGACATCACGGGGGTCAACAGGATCAAGGGTCGCGACGTTTTCCTGCGTAACAGGCTGTTGACCGCTTGCGTCTTTAGCCTGAGTAGCCGTGTGAAGGCCCAGGAATTTGTGAAAGCGCTGAACATGGTGATGTAGCCGATAGCGGCGTTCGGGCCAAGGTAAAAATCGGGGCGCAGAACGGTATTCTGCGCCCCGATTGAGTTAATGCGCCCAAAAGACTGGCTTGCCTATTCGTTAACGTCCTCGGTATTGTCGCGGTCACTGGCAAGCATTGCTGCACCTGCGACCGTTGTCGCCACGGCGGCGGCAGCGAGCCCGGCGGCAACGCCAGAGCCGTCGCCCGTGTTGGCGAGCTTTCCGCCCGAGCTCTTGCCCTGGTCTTTCTTGTTGCTCTTGCCGTTCTTGTCGGCGCCGCCTGCGTTGGAACCCGTGCCGCTGCCGGTGCCGCCCGCACTGCCCGAGGCCGCTACGGTAAAGCTTGCGGCTCCGTCGCTGGCGAGCGTGTAGTTCTGCGCCGCGTCGCCCAAGAGACCGTTCACGCGCACCCAGTACGTTCCTGCGGCAAATGTTTCGCCCTCGGCCATTGCCGTGCCCGGAGCGCCGTCCGCGTCGTGCACAAACTCGAGCTGGGCCGTGCAGGCATCGGTTTCGAGCTTGCCCTCGAGTGATGCCGCAATCTTGGCGCGCACGTCTTCGCCGGCCTTAAGGCCTTCGAGTCCCTCAAAATGGGGCGTCAGCGCGCGTGGATCGATATCGATGGGCACGGAGCCCCGCAGCTCCGTAACGGTCTCGTTGCCCAAGGCGTCGACATCCACATATTCGATGGCAAACGCATGGCCCGAAGCCGCCACGTTGAGTACGTTGCTGCTGTCGACGAGGCGGAAATGACCCTCGCCAACGGTCTTGCCGTCCTGGAGCGAGGCGTCGCTCAGCGAGTCGCCGTACGTCATGCGCATGCGGGTCGGGAGGCAGCACGAAGCCGACTGCGTGTGCTTCGTATCGTAATTGTAATTGCGCTGATAGATGCTCCGGGCCAGCGCCGCATCAACAAAGTCGGATGCGATGATGCCAATGTGCTTGAGGTAATCTGACTTTGTATCCTCGGTGCCGCTGGGATTGATGTACGGGCTCTTGTACAGATGCTCGTTGACTACTCGTGCCGAGGTAAAAGGATTGCCTCCGTGCGACAAGCCCGTGCAGCTGGTGTAGTTGATAGACCAGCAACGCTCCTGGACTTGCACCTCGGCCCCGGCATCGTCCACGACGTCCACCTTGTTGCACGTGCGCCCGGTCGTTTCCTTCAGCGCATTATCGACCCAGCTGAGCTTGTCGGTTCCCGTGAGTTTGTACTTGTCCTGGGCATATACCTTGGTGCAATAGGGCTCTTCATTGCCCGTTTCCCCTATGGCTTCAAATCCCCGCGCGTCTTGGACGAGACACATCGACTGCCCGGAATGCGCCTTGATCTTGTCATCCCATTGGGTGAGGTCGAGGCCCCACGTGTGGCCGCTTACGCTGTTGCCGGCAAGCCCAAATCGACGCAGCAGGACGATCTTTCCGCGCACCTCGCCCAGCGTGGGGACGTGGCTCGACGTGTAGAACAGGTTGGGGTTATCGGCCATAACCTTGGCGAAGGCCGTCGTTATGCTTTCGTCGGTAGCCTCATCGTTGCCGCGCGATGCGAGCATGATGAGCGCTTCTGACGGGTTTTCGTTCAAAAACGTTTTGAAGTACCCGATGACATCGGAGAGATGCAGATAGTTCCCGTCTTTTTTGAGTAGGTAGAAAATCCCGTGGTCGATGCCGGGGTCATCGCCCTTTCCGAGCCGGATATCAAAATAGCGAATGCCTTCGAGCAACTGCGTGGGAATGTAATCCTGCTGGCATTTTACTTGCGAGGATTGGGGCTCAGTGTCGTTGTCCACGCTGCAGGTGCCCGAATCGTGCGTACCCGGGATGCTCAGCTCGTCGAGGAACTTGTTGTCGTCGACGTATTTCATCCAACATGGTCCGTCGACGTAGCTGCTGTACGTGATCCAGTCGAGGCTGCTAACCGTGGCATCGTTCTTTTTCATGTCGTAACCGATAAGTTCGAGCTCCCACGGAATGCTCTCACTCTTATGGCAGATCTTATTGTTGTCCTGGTCTTTGCCGTTCGATTCTATTGCCAGGTACTTAATGTCTTTTTTCTCGGTTTCTTTCTCGACCGTGCGGTCTCGGATGATATAGGTTCCGTTTGATTGACGCTCGAACGCAAAAGCGCGGCTGGACTTGTTGTCATACTCGCCACTCCATACGTGGATAACCTTTCCATCTTTGTCCGAGTCGCCATCGACCGACCAAATGCTGTAGCCCGTCTTTTTATGCTCTTCGAAATTGAGCAAGGTGCGGATAGCATACCAGTTTGTATCGTCATTCTTGGTCGTTACGTTCTCAAGGATGAGCTTGCTGGACGTGCCGTCATTAAACAGGTGGCAGACGTTGCCGATGACGTTGCCGTCTTCGTTGACGCTCGCGGTGCGAAAATAGCCCGCGGGGCGAAGGCGAATGACGAACTTGTCGAGGGTGGCCGCCGGTGTGGGCGTGTCTTCTGCAAATGCCGCGCGCAGGGGAATGCCCAGCGTCGCGGTTTCGGGCAGGCTTGCAAGCGGCGACAACGCCGCAAGTCCTAGGCCCAGCGTAAATGCTCGACGGCTGATGGCGTGGTGTTCGGTCATAACTCCTCCGTTCGCAGGGTGCGGTTATGCGATAGTTTTGGTCACTATACTGCCCAGATGTTTAAAGATGCTGGTTTAATTGTCTGCGCGGCGCAATAAATCGGTGGGCGGACGTGTTGGGGTGTTTGTCGTTTTCGTACTGTTGCCACATTTGGGGCGGTTCCGGCGTCCGGCATCCTCGCGTTCGTCGGCTACAGGCATAAGAAAGGGAGGGTCGGTTTACCGGCCCTCCCTGGGTACGAAGCGCTGGGGTACCGTCGCTTGTTTGCACTGCGACCGTGTTTCCCGTTGCGCTCGCCAGTCGCTTAGCGCTTGATCTCGATGTCGTCGAGCTTAACGTCCATGGCCTCGGTCTTGGCCTCGGCGATGTCGTCGGCAAACTCAAGGGACTTCATCATGGTCTCGACGGCGTCCTTGTGCTCTTCGACGTTGTCGATACGCACGTAGACGCTGCCGCCGCCCGCCTCGGTGAAGTACTCGGTCGTCACGCCGCCCGAATGTGTATAGGAAGCGTTGCGCCAGGTCTTGCCGTTGTACTTGACGGGATCGTTCTCGGTCCACTCAAAACTGGCATTCCACTTTGCCTCGTAGTCGAACAGTTCGTCGGCGTTCTTGTCGGAGTCAAAGACGGGGATGAAGCGGTCGCTGGCGTGCTCGCTCTCGGTGAACTTAAACTGGGCCCTGTCAGCGGTATCGCCGGCGACGTCGGTGATCTCGACGCCCTCGGGGACCTCGACCTTAAACCAGATGAAGTCGGTCCTCATATCCACGGCAGGCTTTTCCGCGCCGCCGCCACCGCCACTGCCGGTAGCGCCGCCGCTTCCGCCACAGCCCACCAGGGCAACCGCGGCAAAAAGACTCATGCAGAGGGTGAGAATCGCAAAGGCCTTCTTTTTCATGGTCGTGTCCTCCTCGATCTGTAACCGCCCATGGATTACCTGCCTTTACTGTACGCGTGAGCGGCTCACTAGGGTGGGCCATGTGTCCCATTCTGGGGGTCGGATTTGCGCCGATAAGTGGCAATATGCGCGGACGCAAGAGAGGGGAGGGCCGATGCTGCCGACCCTCCCCGGGGTTGGGGCCCGCGCTTTTAATGGAACGAGTGCGCGGACGCGCGTGGGCACTTGCTACTTGATCTCGATGCTCGAAATCTCGACTTCACGTGCCTCGTCAACTGCTTTCTTCATGTCGTCGGGGAACTCGATGGAGTTGAGAAGCGCCTCGGCTTCTTTCTTGTGCAGGTCGAAGTTCGGGATGAGGATGTAAACGCTTCCCGGTTCGACGTCGGTAAAGAGCATGGTTGAGGTGCCGCTGTTGTCCTTGTACGTTCCGGTGAGCCATGTCCTGCCGTTGTACTCGACGGACCCGCCATCCTCCCACTGGAACGTATCGCCTTTCTTTTCTGCCTGGTCGGCATGGGACTCCTCAGCCGTCATCGCCTTTTTCCAGACGGGGATGAAGCGGTCGGAGGAACCGTTCTCGTCTTCGGGGAAGGTGAGCTGGATTCTATCTGCGTTCTTGCCAGCGGAGTCGCTAACGCCGACGCCTTCGGGCATCTCGACCTTAAACCAGATAAAGTCGGTCTTTTCGGCGACGGGGGCCTTTTCCTTGCTCTCGCTCTTGGGGGCGCTGCCGCAGCCCGATGCGCTCCCGCCGCAGCCGACAAGGGCAAACGCGGCAAAGAGGGCGATGCACAGGGAAAGGATCGATAGGGTCTTTTTCTTCATGGTGGCGTCCTCCTTGTCTGTTAGTGACATCATGGCGCCGCATGTTGTTGGGGCGTTGTTTCCGTTTGCGGCGGATGTCTTTGTGCGTGGGTTGTATGAGTACGTTAATGCCTCCTTTCGTGGCTTGTGGTCGTTGCGCAGCCGTGCCCCAACGGGCTCCTTATTTATAGATATGCCCCGGTTTGTGCTGCCAGAGAGTCTCGAAAGGTGGGCCATGTGTCCCATGTTTGCGTTGCTGCTGCCTATCGCGTGCCATAGAAATCAGCGATGGCCAGGTACGCTGACGCCCGTGTGCTTATGGGCTAGACTTAGCACCATTATGTGATCGATACAGTCGGCAGGCAGTCGCCGTCCGACCGATGTATATGACTTGAAGGTGCATGCGTATGAGCCAAGAGATGATGGATAAAACCTGTCGCGGTTTTGCCGAGGCGCTGGCCGCGCGCGAGCCGGTTCCCCGCGGTGGCAGCGCGAGCGCCTTCGTGGGCGCGCTGGGCGCCTCGCTGTGCGGAATGGTTGCCCGCTACGGTGCGACAAACCCTGCGCTTGCCGATCGCGCAGACGATCTGACGCGCGCGTTTGCCCAGGCTGATGAGCTGGCCCAGGAGCTTGTCGAGTTGGTTGCCGAGGACGTTCGTGCCTACGGGCAGGTGTCGGCGGCGTATGGTGTTTCGCGTGAGGACCCTGCTCGAACGCCTGCGATTCAGGATGCGCTGCACGTGGCCGCCATGCCGCCGTATCGCATTATGGATGCCTGCGGGCGCGCACTGGCGCTGCTCGAGGACATGGCCGACAAGGGTTCGCGTCAGCTGCTGTCCGATGTGGCGTGCGGCGCCGTGTTCTGCCGTGCCGCTATGCAGGGCGCGAGCTTGACGCTCTTTGCGAACACCACGTCTATGAAAGATCGCGTTCGTGCCGAGGAGCTCGAGACGGCGTGTGATGAGCTGCTCGACACATGGTTGCCGCGCGCCGATGCGCTGGCGCGCCGCGCCGCCGACGCTGCAAGGAAGAGAGGATAGCCATGGCTGAGCTACTGAAGGGTGCTCCTGTTGCTCGCGCGCTGACCGAGGAACTTGCTGTTCGCTGTGCCGCTTTGCGTGAGCGCGGCGTTGTGCCGACGCTCGCCATCGTTCGCGTGGGCGAGCGCGAGGACGACCTATCCTACGAGCGCGGTGCGCTCAAGCGCTGTGAAAAAGTGGGGATTGAGGTTCGTCGCGTTTTGCTTCCCGCCGATGTTTCGCAGGACGAGCTGTTGACGGCCATCGAGGACATCAATACCGATTCGGCTGTCCATGGCTGTCTGATGTTCCGCCCGCTGCCCGCCGGCCTTGACGAGAACGCCGTCGCCGCAGCGCTCGATCCCGCCAAGGACGTTGACTCCATGACGCCGGCTTCGCTGCTCACCACGCTTTCGGGGCGCGGTGAGGGTTTTGCCCCCTGCACAGCCGAAGCCGTGCTTGCTTTGCTGGATCATTATGGCGTTGAGCTGGATGGAGCTAAGGTTGCTGTGGTCGGGCGCTCGCTGGTGATCGGGCGTCCTGTTGCTGCCATGCTTACGGCGCGCAATGCGACCGTGACGACGTGCCATACGCATACACGCGATCTTGCTGCCGAGTGCCGTTCTGCCGATATCGTTGTTGCGGCCGTTGGACGCGCGAGCACGATTGGCGCGGATGCCGTTCGCGAGGGCCAGACGATCATTGATGTTGGCATTAATTGGGATGAGGATGCTGACAAGCTGGTCGGGGACATCGATTTTGATGCTGCGGAGCCGGTTGTTGGCGCAATCACCCCCGTGCCGGGTGGCGTGGGCGCCGTGACGACAGCAATTCTCGCCAAGCACGTGATCGAGGCGGCTGAGCGCGCGGTAAAATAGGCGTTTGGAGGCTGTTTAGGGGGTTGGTTAGATACCCCGCGGTCAAAAAATGCCAAATATGAGTACTGTTGCCAAGTTAGTCACATATGTTTGAGATCATTTTGGCTCTTTAGCGATAAGTAATATCGTTAAAGAGCCAATTTTATTGGACGTATGGGGAATTACTAGACTCAGTTTTTGGACAGGTGAGGATTCCTGGCGCCCGGAACAGTGCAATTTGCTGTTACTAAATTTGTGACAGTACTCATATTTGGCGTTTTATGACCACAGGGGTTGCCGAGGCCGTGGTTTCGCCCTTTTTGCGTCGAAGCGATACACTGTTGCCGTTTGATTTCTTCGCTCAAGGAGGATGCGCATGCCGTGCACAACGATTTTGGTTGGTAAGAACGCGAGCTACGACGGGTCGACGCTTGTCGCCCGCAACGAGGACTCGTCCAACGGGGTATTTGAGCCCAAGCGTATGCGCGTTGTTCATCCCGACGAGCAGCCGCGCGTCTACACGAGCGTCCTGAGTCACTTGACCGTTGAGCTGCCCGATAACCCCATGCGCTACACGAGCGTCCCCGATGTTGTCCCGGGCCACGGCATCTGGGCCGAGGCCGGTTTCAACGAGCTCAATGTGGGCATGTCCGCAACCGAGACGCTCACCACCAACGAGCGCGTTCGCGGCGCCGACCCGCTTGTGGACTACGTGCCCGCCAAGGGCAACGAGGGTGAGGACGGCTATGTGCCGGCGCAGCCCGGTGGCTTGGGCGAGGAGGACATGGTGACCCTGGTGCTGCCGTATGCCAAGTCCGCCCGCGACGGCGTGCGTATTCTGGGCGAGCTGCTCGAGCGCTACGGCACCTACGAGAACAACGGCATCGCCTTTAGCGACGTGGACGAGATCTGGTGGCTCGAGACCATCGGCGGTCACCACTGGATCGCCAAGCGCGTACCTGACGACGCCTATGTGACCATGCCCAACCAGCTGGGTATCGACAGCTTTGACCTGGACGATGCCGAGGGTGCCCAGGCCGACCACATGTGCTCGTCCGACCTGCGCGCCTGGATGACCGAGTGGCATCTGGACCTGACGTTGGGCGTCGAGGGCGACGGCCCCGCTGCGGTCTTTAACCCGCGCGAGGCCTTTGGCTCGCACAGCGACAGCGATCACGTCTACAACACGCCGCGCGCCTGGTACATGCAGCGCTGCCTCAACCCCAGCGACGTGTGGGATGGTCCCGACGCCGACTACACGCCCGAGAGCGATGACATCCCCTGGAGCCGTGTGCCCGAGCGCAAGGTGACCATCGAGGACATTAAGTACGTGCTTTCGAGCCACTACCAGGGTACGGAGTACGACTGCTACGGCAGCAAGGGCACGCCCGCCACGCGTGGCGCCTATCGCCCCATCGGCATCAACCGCAACAGCCAGCTCGCCGTGTTGCAGCTGCGCCCCTATGCGCAGCCGGCGTATCGCGCCGTGCAGTGGATGGCCTTTGGTTCCAACTCGTTTAACGCGCTGGTTCCGCTGTACGCCAACGTCGAGACCATGCCCGAGTACTATGCCGACACGCAGGCTCGCGTAACGTCCGAAAACTTCTACTGGGCCAACCGCCTGATCGGCGCCCTGGCTGACGTCCGTTTCCATGAGTGCGGCCGCGCGGTCGAGGATTATCAGGAGAAGGTCGGTGGCATGGGCCACAAGCAGATCCATGACGTCGACGCTGCCGTAGCCGCTCTGCCCGAGGCCGAGGTGCCTGCCGAGCTTGCACGCGCCAACGAGGCCTTTGCCGAGCGTATTCGCGTGGAGACCGATGCCCTGCTGGGCAAGGTGCTCTACACCACGAGCTGCGCCATGAAGAACTCTTTCGCGATGAACGACAACGTGAGGTAGGGATTTCCCGTCGATCGAATAGCGCTAAAACGCTTTGTCGCTTTAGCTCAATCTTGGGTACAAGAACGCCAATGCAGTTGTTTGTGATTGGAGACAACCATGGTTATGAAACTCGATCAGCTTGTTAATGGCGCCATCAACGTTGGCTTTGGCGCTGCCGCCGTTGCCGTCGAGGGCAGCAAGAAGGTTCTCGACGACCTCAGTACCAAGGGCGAGCAGGTCCGCAAGGACACCGCCACCCCCGATATCGCCCGCAGTGTGTCCGACATGTTCGAGCAGGCCGGCGGTACCATCTCCGATCTGACCGAGCGCTTGGGCATGCAGGGCGAGACCGCGGCCCAGCGCGTGCTTGACGAGCTCATACTTGCTCGCGTCCGCGTTATGACCGCCCCCGAGCGCACGGCCTTCCTGGCCCATGTGCGCGACATCGTCGATTCAGTCGAGGACAACGTGACCTCGGTGCCCGTCGAGTCCGTTGAGCCCGACGATGCAGAGGACACCGAAGAGGCCGAGTAGCAGCGCAGATGGCAGATTCCACCACCGATTACAACAATCTAGATCCTCTGGGTGACGAGGCGGCGGTTGTCGATGAGGTCGATGCCGCCGTCTCGGGCGCTCGCAAGAAGCCGCGCGCTGTCGATATGGTGCCTGAGGAGCCCGACGCGATGGCGCCGGACGAGGAATACCAGCTCACGCCGGCGGGTCGTCGCGAACGCATTGGGCAGATTGTTCGCCTGGTCAAAAAGTACCGCGTGTGGGATAACCTCACGCCGGTTCGTTTGCGCCGCCTGCTCGAGGAACTCGGCCCCATGTTCGTCAAGATGGGGCAGATTCTGGCCAACCGGTCCGAGATCCTGCCGCAGCGCTTTTGCGACGAGCTGCGTCGTCTGCGCTCCGACGTGGAGCCGGTGCCGTACGAGGTCGTACTCAGTTGTCTGGAAGAAGAATACGGCCTGCGCCTGGGGGAGATGTTCGATGCGATCGACCCCAACCCGCTTGGTAGCGCATCGCTCGCGCAGGTGCACCGCGCTCGTCTGGTGACGGGCGAGGACGTGGCCGTCAAGGTGCAGCGCCCCGGTGCGCAGCAGGTTATGGCACAGGATATCGATATCATCCGCTCGGTGGTGCGTATCGTTTCCAAGTTCGTCAACACCGATCAATTCGTTGACCTGCACGGCGTAGTCGAGGAGTTGTGGACCTCGTTTCGCGAGGAGACCAACTTCTTGGCCGAGGCCAAAAACCTCAACGACTTCTACGAGTTCCATAAGAGCGTTCATGGCGTGACGTGCCCTAAATCCTATCTGGACCTGTGCACCGAGCACGTGGTGGTTATGGACTACGTCGACGGCATTTCGATCGCCGATCCTGAACGCTTGGTGGCCGAGGGCTATGACTTGGAAAAGATCGGTGCCGCGATTGTCGAGGACTACTCGACGCAGGTGCTCGATGACGGCTTTTTCCATGCCGACCCGCATGCGGGAAACATCATTCTCAAGGACGGCATCGTTTACTTTATCGACTTGGGTATGGTCGGACGCATGTCGAGCCACGACCGCGGTATCGTCAAGGACATGATTTTCGCCGTGGCCGAGGGTGACGTGCCCAAGCTCAAGGATTCGCTCATGCGCTTCGCCGTGACGCGTGGCGACTCGGCTGAGCTCGATCATTCGGCCTTTTTGTCCGATTTGGACTTTATTGTGGCTGACTTTGCGGGCCTTGACCTGAAGGATCTGGATATCGGCGAGTTTTTGACCTCGCTGTTAAACCTCGCGCGTAAGAATGATGTTGAGCTGCCGAGCGTGGTGACGATGTTCGCGCGCGGCATGGTGACGCTTGAGGGTTTGCTGACCGAGTACATGCCCAACGTCAACATGATCCAGATCATCCAGACGCACATTAAAAACGAGAAAAGCACCTATGCGCGCGTGCGTGATATGGGACGCGATCTTGCCGCGAGCAGCTATCGCGCGGCAAAAGGCTCGCTCGAGGCTGCCGAGTATCTGGGCTTGGCTTCGCGCATGCTCACGCGCGGCCAGCTTAAGGTGAACACGCAGATTATGAGCAGCGATAAGGCACTGCGACAGCTAGGTGGGATTATCGACCGCATGTCGATGGCTATCGTTATCGCCGGCCTGTTTATCGGTTCGTCGGTGGTGTACTACGCGCGCATCGAGCCGGTTGTGTTTGGTATCCCAGTCATTGGCTTTATGGGCTACGTGAGCGCGCTGGTGCTGGCGCTTATGCTGGGCCGCAATATCTGGCTCAACAGTCACGGCGGCAAGCACTAGAGGCTGCGGCCGTCACCGCATTTTCCTATCGCAAACAATAGCTTTTACCTTGGGCTTCGCCTGCGTGCGAGGCCCTTTTGCGTGATACCATATTGACGGTAATAATCGATGGCGTAGATGGTGGTGTGGAGACGCACGAATGCGCGGTTATCCTGCGCATTTGGGAGAATCGGGGTGCAAGTCCCCGGCTGTACCAGTAACCGTAATTCCTCTTGGCTTGGGATGCTCGCGTCGCAGATCGGACGACGCGCCTGAGCCGTTAAGGTTAAGTCGGATCGCCTCCCATCTTGCACGTTGCCGCGGCATATGCCGCCGGTGTGCATAGGGCTCTGGAGGGAAGGGGGACCCCGATGGGGGAACTCGAGCGCAACATGCGCGATGACGTGGGGCAGTCTCAAGGCAACGCTCCGAGTACAGACAGTAGGAGACAAATGGGTATGGTTGAGGACGAGCGTGAGCGCGCCTCGTTGCATCGCCGTGGCGCGATTGCACGCGGTGTAGCCAAGCGCGGCCTGGTGGCATTCCTGGCCTTCGTGATGGCCTTTGGCACCACGCCGGCTCAGCTGTGGGCCGAGGGCGCCGAGGGCATTGCCGAGGCTGTGGCTCAGGCTACGACGCCGGGCGAGGACGCAGCGCTTGCGGGCGGTG
>URYA01000011.1 GCA_900551975.1 uncultured Collinsella sp.
CCGCCGCGAGTGGCTCGCCGCTCGGCAGCACGGGGATGAAGCTCGTGGGGATGACCATGCTCGCCGACGGCGGAAAGAGCTGCGGCAGCGGCATCAGCGACCAGGCGAACCCACCCACGAGCTGCGTGGCGAGCGGGCAGAAGATGCCCGCGAGCATGCCGAGCCGCGCCGTGAGGAAGAGCCCTGCGGGGATCATCCACGCCGCGGTCACCGTGTTGGCGAGCGCGCAGAGGAGCATCGTGAGGGTGCCCGCGGCCGTGAGGCCCTGCGAGGAGAACGCCGATCCCGCGAGGTAGATGCCGAAGACCACGAGGTTCGAGAGCGTGCAGAGAGCGAGGCACCAGAGCGCCTTGGCCCACCAGGCGCGCCCGAGCGGGAAGCCCAGGCCCAGAAGCCCCCGCATCCGCGTGCGAGCGTCCGCCCGCGCGACGCACGCCACCACGAGCGAGAGAGACACGGGCAGGAAGAGCGCGTACCAGTAGTTCCACGCGCTGAAGATCTGCACGCCCCGGTAGGGCATCGCGCCGAGCAGCGGCATCGGCAGCGCCATGAGCACGGCCAGGCGAACCGGTGCCGCGTGGCGCGACTTCAGGGCCTCGGCGCGCAGGCCCGCGAGCAGGCCGCCTTTCTCGCCCGTCATGCCGCCACCTCCCCGCGTGCTCGTCGCCCTTCCCGGCAGAAACTCATGAAGAGTTCCTCGAGGTCCTGCCCGGGCCGAAGCGCATCCTCGTAGGCGAGGCGCCCTCCGCAGATGATGCCGATGGTGTCCGCCATCTGCTGCACCTCGGAGAGGATGTGGCTCGAGACGATCACCGTCGTGCCCGCCGCCGCGAAGCCGCGGATCTGGTCGCGCAGCTCCTCGATGCCGATGGGGTCGAGGCCGTTGGTGGGCTCGTCGAGCACGAGCAGGCGTGGCCGGGCGATCAGCGCCAGCGCGAGCCCCAGGCGCTGCCGCATGCCCATCGAGAAGCGCCCGGCGCGCTTCTTCCCGGTGTCCGCGAGGTCCACGGCGGCGAGCACCTCATCTATGCGGCTCTCGGGAAGGCCCAGCAGCGTGGTGCGCACGCGCAGGTTCTCGCGCGCGGTGAGGTTGGGGTAGAGCGGCGCCTCCTCGATGAGGCTGCCGATTGCGTAGAGGTCCTCGCGGCGCCAGGCGTGCCCGGCAAAGAGGATCTCCCCGGCCGTCGGCCGCAGCATCCCGCAGATCATCTTGAGCGTTGTCGACTTGCCGGCGCCGTTGGGGCCGAGCAGCCCGTACACCTCGCCCTCGCGGATATGAAGGCTCACGTCGGCCACGGCGTCCTGCGCCTGGTCGCCGCGGCCGAAGCGCTTGGTGAGCCCGCGCGTTTCGAGCATGTAACCCATGGGTTCGTCCTTTCTCTTCCGGGCGCGCGGGCCGAGTCGCCGTGCCCGCGCGCCTTACCTTTCGGGTTCACCATCCATGATGGGGCGCGTTTCTAACGAAGCCGTAACGGCCGTTGGGCTCTTTTGGTGCCAGCCCTTCTCGACCCGTACGCATTTGCTTAAAGCAACAACTTTCCCGATCGATGTAATCACCGAATCAAAACGTGTACACCAGCCACCAAAGATGCCGAAAAATGTCGCTTTTGGAGGCTGATGTACACAAATGCAGAATCCAGCGCAGCCCAGAGGCGCCCTCCACATGTCTGGACTCTCTATGGCTGCGCTGGATAGACATCGCTGGAACGGGTATAGTATCGAAAGTTTTGTCGTTAACCAGCGGGGGAGTCCTGTGGGCATCAAAAAGAAGATCAAAAAGGAGCTTATCGGCACTTCCGATTACCCGTCGAATAAGATCTTTACGATCTCCAATTTCATCACCTTTACGCGCCTGATCCTCACCCTGGTATTTCTGTACCTGTTTGTGACGGATAACAACCGTGTCATCGCCATCGTTATCTACGCCGTTGCCGCCTCCACCGACTGGATGGACGGTCAGATCGCCCGCATGACTAAGACGGTCTCATGGCTCGGCAAGGTCATGGATCCCATTTGCGACCGTGCGCTGCTGTTCACCGG
The DNA here is from genome assembly GCA_900551975.1 of uncultured Collinsella sp. Taxonomy (GTDB): domain Bacteria; phylum Actinomycetota; class Coriobacteriia; order Coriobacteriales; family Coriobacteriaceae; genus Collinsella. Next base: position 2,041 of record URYA01000011.1, read on the forward strand.
CGTACTTGGACTGGTGGTCCGCGGAGAGCTGCCCATCTGGGTCTGCGTACTCATTATTGGCCGCGACATCTATCTGGGCATCGGCACGCTTATCGTGCGTCATTATCACCGTCGCCCCATCGATGTGGTCTTTCCCGGAAAGATTGCCACGGCGCTGCTCATGACCGGCTTCTCACTCATGCTGCTCGGTTTCCCCGTTATTGACGGCCTGCACCTTTTATCTTCAACCCTTACGGCCTTCCCGGGCCTCAACGGAAGCTCGGTGCCCCTCGGCATCTTCTTTGTGTACGGCGGCGTGATCTTCTCCATGCTCACGGCTGTCATCTACTCCATTAAGGGCGGAGTGGCCATTAAACAGGCTCTCGCGCATCCCGAGGACGAGGACATCGACTTTCTGAACCCTGAAATCGAAGACTGATTCGTTGGGGTATGATTACGTACGGTTCATTATTTGCGGCACGTCCGCGATAAGTTAGGGGTTGTCATGGACAACATGGTTAACAATATGCCTCAGAATGATAAGACTGCTGACGCTACCTGCGTATTCCGCGTGCCTTCAAGCGACGTCACCGTTCCCGACCTCATGGCCAACGTGCGCATCACCGCCCCCGTCCTGTCCATCGTCAAGGGTCCGCAGACTGGTGCCGCCTTTGAGCTCGAGGACGACGTGACCACCATCGGCCGCGATCCTGCGAACGGCATCTTCCTCAATGACATGACCGTTTCGCGCAGCCACGCCCGCATTATTCGCGAGGGCCTCGGCGCTCGCATCGAGGACTTGGGCTCGCTCAATGGCACCTGGGTCGACGGTGCCATCGTCAATGCAGCCCCGCTGCACGACGGTTCTTCCGTCCAGATCGGTACGTTTACGCTCATCTACCACGAGAGCACGCCGGAGCGCATCGAAACCGGTGAATAGGGCATGGCCGAACGCAACTATCTGAGTATCGGCCAAGTCGTCAACCTACTTCGAGGCGCATACCCCGATCTTTCGAACTCAAAAATTAGATTTCTAGAGGATGAGGGGCTCATTACCCCTCATCGTACGCCTAAGGGATACCGTCAGTACTCTAAGGAGGACGTTGATCGCCTGGAGGTCATCCTGCACTTGCAGAAGACCCGCTACATGCCGCTCAACGTGATTAAGCAGCGCTTGGAAAACGCCACGGACTTGTCAACGCTCGCCTACGAGGTGGGCTTGCTGTCCGATGTTCCGCTCAAGACGGAGCCCAAGGAGACTAAGCAAAAGCTGCATCCCATCGAGACCATTCCCGATATGTTGGGCGTCGAAATTTCGTTTATCCGCTCGCTCGCCGAGAACGACCTCATTCGCATCATCAAGAGTCCGCAGAATCGTGAGCTCGTCGATGGTCGCGATTTCCCGATCATCCGCTACTGCTCCGAGCTGTCACGCTTCCATATCGAGCCGCGCAACCTGCGTCAGTACGTGTCTTCCGCCAACCGCGAGTCCTCGATGTTTGAGCAGGTGCTTGTGAGCATGCTCGGCATGGATACCTCCGATGACGAGCGCGACGCCAAGCTCGAGCGTGCGTTTAAGAAGCTTCACGACCTGACGGAGGGCGTGCACACCGCGCTGCTCAAGAACCGCGTTTTTGAGTCGCTCAACGCCGTGGTCGAGGACGCCGACATCGATGCACTCGATGAGGAAATCACTCGCTCCGAGTCCACCAAGGCCAAAAACGAAGAGACAGTCGCGCCGGCTTCACACGAGGATTCTCTCGTAAAGCCGCTCAAGGTCGTCGCCCCTTCGCAATCCGGCACCGTCACCGCGGGCAAGTAACAGCTGCCGCTTATCCGGCAACCCATTGAAAGGTCATGCAATGTACGACTTCGAATCTCAAATCGTCGACATCCCCGACTATCCCGAGCCCGGAGTCATCTTTAAAGACATCACGCCGCTCTTCGGCAATCCCGAGGCGCTCAAAGCCATGACCGATGCCCTCGCCGAGCACTTTGCCGGCATGGGAATCACCAAGGTCGTAGGTCCCGAGGCTCGCGGCTTTATGGTGGGCGTTCCCGTGGCCGTCGCTCTGGGCGCCGGCTTTGTTCCCGCACGTAAACCGGGCAAGCTGCCGCGCGAGACCGTAAGCCAGAGCTACGAGCTCGAGTACGGCACCGATTCAATTGAGATCCATGCCGACGCTATCAGCTCTAAAGATACCGTGTTGATTCTGGACGACTTGGTCGCGACGGGCGGAACCGTCGAGGCAACAGGTAAACTGGTGCGAGATATGGGCGCAAAGCTTGTGGGCTACGGGTGTATCCTTGAGCTTGCGTTTCTCAACCCGCGCGAGAAGCTCACGTCGACTGACGACGATGTTGAGCTCTTTAGCCTGGTGACGGTGGACTAGCCGTTACCCTTAGTTACTGGAAAGGAAGCTACATGCGCACAGCAAACACGCACAAAAACATGGCACGCTGCGCTGCTACGGCAACCCTCGCTTGTGTTTTGGGCTTGGGCCTCGCGGCTCCTGCCTACGCCGATACCGCATCCGACCTTGCCGCTGCTCGTACGAAGCTCGAGCAGATCGGTACCCAAACCCAGCAGATTTACGATGAGCTCGCCACGCAGACGCAGGCGCTCGATCAGACTGCTGGCGAGATCACGCAAAACCAGCAGGAGATTGCTGACGGTCAGGCCAAGCTCTCGACCTATGTCGCCGGCGAGTACAAGACCGGCGGTCTGAGCCTGCTTCAGGTTCTAACGGGCGTTGACGACCTGAGCGATATGCTCAACCGTCTGTTCTACTACGGCAAAGTCTCCGATAAGCAAGCTCAGACCATTCAAGAGGTCAAGGAGCTTAAGCAGCAGCTCACCGATAAGCAGTCCGAGCAGGAAAAGAACGTCGCAGCCACGCAAAAGAAGGTCGACGAGCTTAACGCTCAGCAGGCTGAGGCCCAGAACGTCGTAAACTCCCTGGATTCACAGCTGCAGGCCGAGCTTGCCGCAGAGGCCGAGGCCAACGCCGCGCTGCAGGCCGGTATCAACGCCAGTACCGCCGAGAAGGCCACGGTGAGCAACGAGACTGCCGGTACGACCGAGAACACCAACAACGGTGGCCAGACCAGCAATAATAACAACCAGGGCGGCAACACTCCGGCTCCTACGCCGGCACCTGCTCCGGCTCCGACGCCTTCTGCTCCGAGCCAGTCCGTCGATGGCGGTTCTGTTGTCTCGCGTGCATACAGCAAGCTTGGTTGCGCTTATTCCTGGGGCGGAATTGGCCCGAACAGCTTCGACTGCTCTGGTTTTGTTAGTTATTGCCTCACTGGTCGCTATTGCCGCCTGGGCACCACGGGCACCTTTATGGGCTGGACGCGTGTGTCCGATCCGCAGCCCGGTGACGTTGTGGTCAACTCGTACCACACCGGCATTTACATCGGTGGTGGTCAGATGATTCATGCTTCCGACTACAACACGGGTGTTATCATCAGCTCCGTTGCCGCCGGCATGAACAATAACTATATCTTCGTGCGTTACTAAGTCATCTTACACGGCGTGTGAATGTGGACCTCGTGGCTTTGAGTCATGGGGTCCATTCTTTTGCCTTTCGTGCAGGCCGCTATCTAGTTTTGAATACTAGATAGCGGCCCAATCGGTCTGCAAGATGGCTATAATTGAATGGGAACGATTAGAAAGGACCCTCTATGAGCTGGGCACTTATCTCAGATTCAAGCTGCAACCTCCGCGATTGGCAACCGACCGCACCCCATACCACCTTTGCATTTGCGCCCCTCAAAATTCGAGTAGGGGAGCGTGAATTCGTCGATGACCTTTCGCTCGATGTTCATGAGCTCAACTGCGCTGTTCAGGCGGAGACGAACGCTTCTTCGAGCGCTTGTCCCAGCGTAGGGGAGTGGGCCGAGCTCTTCAAATTGGCAGACAAGACCATCTGCATGCCGATCTCTGAGGGCGTGTCGGGCAGCTACAATGCGGCAGCCACGGCTCGCGATATGGTTCTTGCCGAGGAGCCCGACCGACAGATTCATCTAGTCAATTCACGCGCAGCTGGCGGCAAAATGGATCTCATTTTCTTGCTGTTCGACCGCTATCTTGCAAGCAAACCGGATGTCTCATTCGAGGACGCTTGCGCATACTTCGATAGCCTTGAGCAGAACAGCAAAATCCTCTTCAGTTTGTGCAATTACGAAAACCTCGCCAAAGCCGGACGTATCCCTAAGGCAGCCGGCGTCATTGCCAACAAGCTCAATATCCGCATTTTGGGCACGGCGAGTGAGGCCGGTAAAATCGAACTCGTGGGGCACACGCGTGGCGAAAAGAAGATGCTCAACAAGATCATCGACACTATGGAATCCGAGGGCTTTACGGGCGGTGAGGTCATCATCGATCACGTTGAGAACGAAGCTGGAGCCCAAGCGCTTACTGATCGCATTGTCGAACATTGGCCCGGCTCCAAGACCATCATCATGCCCTGCAACGGCCTGGATTCCTATTACGCCGAGATGCACGGCCTGATCATCGGCTACGGCATGGGCGTAGCTTCGGGCAAATAAAGTCCAACCAAGCAAAAAAAACGGGCGGGACAAAGCGACAGATGGCTCTTTGTCCCGCCCGTTTTATACGTCGGCTAGCTATTAAACCCGTTGAACTTGAGATAGCTCATCAGGTACGCTTTCGAAACAAAGGATGAAACCGCGCTGCGCACAAGCAGCGACTCACGCGTTACCTGATGCGCCGTATCGGGAACCGGCGTCTGCTCGACAGAAAACGCCGAACGAATCGATGCCTCGAGCTGATCGACCACATAGTCGAAGGCCGTCGGGGCATCGTAGCTCAAACGCTGAATGTTAAAGAGCGCCTGCACCGCAGCAATAGGTAGCACCTGCTTAAAGATGCAGATAGCGATCAGGCGGGCAATCTGCTCGCGACCATACTGCTTTTTGACCGGAGCAGGCACCAGACCGACCTTCACGTAGTTATTGATCATCGATGGCGTAATGACAGGCTGCTCAACGCAAATAGACAGCGGCTCCATCCACAGCGCAACATACTCAATGACCTGGTCGCGGTAGAGCGTCACATTGGGCAACTGGTCATAGCGCGGCAGACTCAACGTATTGAGTTTGCGCACGATATCGGACTGAATAAATGCATCGGGCAGCACAGTGGGCTGAATATCCTCAGGCTTAATGCTGACCGACGAATCGGACATCGGGATAACGCGTTTGGCGTGGTTCATAAGGATCCTCCGTTCATTAGCTATATTGTATTCTAGGTTATCTAGTTTTGCATACTATATAGCAGGAAAGTAAAAGTGGTTGGACAGCACATTGATGCACCGTCCAACCACTTTGTTTTAAAGATAGCAACCTTACATAAGATATATTATCGTACTTATCCGTGGAGAAATGCGTATGCTCTGGTTGCCGCTATGGCTCCATCAGAAACGGCGGTCACAACCTGACGTAAGCGCTTGGAACGGATATCGCCAGCGGCAAATAGACCTGGCGTGCGGGTCGCCATGGATTCATCAGTCAGAATGCCGCCATCAGGCGCCAGATCGACTAGATGCTCAACAAGCTCGGTATGGGGTTGCGTCCCGGTAAAGACAAAGATACCAAACGAGCCGGGCTCAAATGAATCGGTATGAGTCTCACCGGATGCATTGTCCTTAAAGGTAATCGTCGTTGGCATGGCTTCGCCCGAGAGCTCCACAATACTAGTTTGGTACCTAACTGAAATATTATCTTTTGCAAGAACTTTTTGAACCACACCATCGGGGGCACGGAACTGATCGCGGCGCAAAACGATGGTCACGCTGCTGGCGATTTCTGACAAGAACAGAGCTTCCTCGCATGCCGAATTGCCACCACCGATTACAAAGACCTGTTTGCCACGGAAGAACATGCCGTCACACGTCGCGCAATACGAAACGCCACGACCGCGATACGTATCCTCGCCAGCGAAACCTGCCGGACGCGGCGTGGCACCCATGCAAGCGATAACACTCCTAGCCGTCGTATCACCAACATCGTGATGAACGGTAAACAATTTGGAGCCGGCATCGTAATCGACACCCGTCACCATGCTCCATTCAACCTGAGCCCCTAGGCCTTCTGCATGTTGTTGGAATCGCTCACCGAGTTCAGCGCCGCTCAGTAGCGGAATGCCCGGATAGTTCTCGACCTCATTGGTTGTGGCGATCTGTCCTCCCGACATGCCCTGCTCAATCACGGTCGTCGTCAGGTTGGCACGCGCAGCGTAAATGGCGGCAGCATAGCCCGCGGGGCCTCCACCGATAATCGCAACATCAATCGGCTGATCGGTAGTCATGAAGAATCCTCTCGTCGAAACGTTGTCGTTCTTTGCGCTCATACCCAAATTTACGTGAACATGACACTCATGCACTACAATGATAAATCGCGTAACAAAGCTGAAGGGGAGTTATCGATGGATCAAACGCAGACGGGCAATAGCGCTCCCCTGCCCATGCAAGCCACTCCCCAACCGGAGCAAATGACCGTTTCACCTGCACAAAAATCCCTGGTAACCATTGTGCACGCATCGGTTGGATCGGGCCACAAAGCCGCCGCCAACGCGATTGCACAAGCATTTGACCTTATCCGCGGCACCAAGGGAATCCCTGAGGATGTTGAAATTGAAGTGCTCGATATCCTTGATTTTGGACGTATTAAATTCGACGGCAATAAGACCGCGGCTTCTTTTACGGGAGCCACACGCCCCATTTACGACCTGACCTGGCGATATACGCTTACGGGACATCTTCTCTGGGGTGGCGGCACAGCATGGTCGCGAATTATGTTCCCCGCCTTCAACGAATATATTCGTTGCCGCAGGCCTATAGCCGTGGTCGCAACGCACATCACAGCAGCCAATGTTGCCGTGGGCGCCCGCGTCATCACGGGTATCGATTATCCGGTCATCTGCGTACCAACAGACTATGAAGTAGAAGGCTTTTGGCCCCACAAGGACACTGACCTGTTCTGCGTGGCCAACGAGTTTATGGCCGAAACGCTGCGCCCGCGCAAGGTTCCCGAGTCAAAGATCCGCATAACGGGCATCCCCATTCGAGCCGGTTTCGATACTGATTACAAACGCGAAGATGAGCTCAGCAAGTTCAATCTCCCCATAGACAAAACCGTCGTATTGGTGATGGCCGGCGCCAGTTTACCCCAACCATACGTGCGTTTCCGAGCAGCGATGGACCACACGCTCCCCTTCTTACGCAGCTTTGAGGACATGCATTTTGTCTTTTTGCCGGGCAAGGATGCCGAATATGCCACCCGTCTCAAAACGCTTTTCGATGCCATGAAGCTCGAAAACGTCACGGTTCTGGACTACGTGGACGACATGGCGGCCCTCATGCACGGCTGCGACCTCGCAATCCTCAAATCGGGCGGACTCACCGTCACCGAGTGCCTGTGCGCGCATCTGCCGATGATCCTGCTGGGCAAATCATATGGCCAGGAAAAGGCCAACACAACGATGCTCACCGGCATGGGCGCCAGCATGCATGTCACCACCGCACGAGAACTCATCGTGACGTTGCGCCATCTCCACGATCATCCGGAGTCGCTCAAGGCACTGCTCATCAATGGCGAAGTGCTGCGCCGTCCCCACGCAGCCGAAGACATAGCCATCGCCACCATGGAGCTCGTAGGCAAACCCCAAAAGCGCAAACGAGCCTTCTGCCGCTTCTACTGGGGCGGAAAACCCGCGCATATCCGCTAGCATTGGACTGTCCGCTTACCTGTGGGAGGCCCCTATATATCATCCCATGCTCAAACATTCTCGCTGCGCTGCGAAACTGCGCGTGGGACGATATATAGGGGCCTCCCACAGGTAAGCTGCGTTAACGTACTAGCGGCTATACCAGATTCCCCACCAGTAGAATCTGAAAAGGGGAACCAGAAAATATAAATACAGTAAGTCGATGCGACAAAGGAGGCGTCCCTTTATCGCATCGACTTACTAGAAAAGTAAATATTGTTTCAAGCGAGTAGCCGCCCGCCCGGGGCTTACCTATATCGTTCCACGCGCAGTTTCGCAGCGAGCGAAGCGACGCGAGAATGTTTGAGCATGGAATGATATAGGTAAGCCCCGGGCGGGAGGGATACGAGTACCCCTAGGCGACGCCGCTGGAGCCGAAGCCTCCGTTGCCTCGATCGGTTTCGTCTAGTTCTTCTACTTCTATGAGGTTAACCGTGGGGACTTCTTGGATGACGAGTTGGGCTATGCGGTCGCCTTTGTTGATTTGGATGTTGTTGGAGGGGTCCAGGTTGATGAGGATAACCTTGAGTTCTCCTCGGTAGTGGGCGTCGATGAGGCCCGGCGTGTTAACTATAGACAGGCCCTGCTTGATGGCCAAGCCGCTGCGGGGCTGGACGAAGCCGGCGTAGCCATCGGGCAAGGCGATGGCCAGCCCAGTAGAGACCAGACGACGTTCGAAGGGCTTCAGGACGCAGTCCTCGTTGGAGCGCAAATCCAAGCCGGCATCGGTGGGATGGGCGTATTTGGGAAGCTCGACGGTGGGGTCGAGACGCTTTATGTTGACGGTAATGTTGGACATGGAATCACCTTAGCTTGTCGAGCTCTTGCAGAAACTCATCGACGTCTTTGAAATCGCGGTAGACCGAGGCAAAGCGGATGTAGGCCACCTTGTCGATCTTGGCCAAGCGCTTGAGCACCATGTCACCCAACTCATGGGACGTGACGGCCGTCAGCGTGCGAGAGCGCAGCTCGACCTCGATGTCGTCGATAATCTCATTGAGCTTCTTAGTGTCGATATCACGCTTGATGGTGGCGCGCATCAAGCCGACGAGCAGCTTATTGCGATCGAACCGCTGCTTGGTTCCGTCTGACTTAATGACCTCGATTGGGTCTTCGCATCGCTCAAACGTTGTAAAGCGATAGTTACACGAACAACATTCGCGACGGCGCTTAATGGTGTTATTTGACTCCTGCATACGGGAATCAACGACGCGGGTATGTGCCTTGCCACATTTGGGACAGCGCATGGTACCTCCTCTTAAACGATAACAAGGGTACCATGCGCAGCGCGATAATGATTACGAACGAGCAGGAACCTTAAGATGCGCACCGGCGGCGAGCGAACCATGCTCCAGATGATTGACGTTACGGATCATGTCGGAAGTCTCTTGCGTGGAAAGGCCTTCGATAGGATATTCCTCGGCAAGCGACCAAAGAGAATCACCAGGCTGAACGCGAATAGTCTCGTAGGTAACGTTGGAAACGGACTCGGCATACGCGGCGTGACGAGCGCTAAAGACCGACGTAGCGAGGACAACGAAGAGCGTAAGCGCAACGGCAACGGCGACAATCGTCGGAACCTTCAGGGCAACGCGGGCCGGCGCAACTACAGCCTGCTGATTGCGAGCAGGCTTTACGGTCAAAGGCTGAAAACCGGAGCGGCCACCCTGAACAACCGTAAAAGTGGGTTCTGCAGGCGTCTCGAGTTTAAGGGCAAGGTTTCCCTGGACCATATTCGTTGCGTTCATCATGTTCTCCTCTCGCGTGTTTTGCTGAGAACAGTTTTATCAAGCCGCGCGGACAAAAATGTCTAGCGCGAGAACGAATGTTCGGTTATTATTATCTTCGAACAGTTGTTCCTGTCAAGCAAAATTCGAACATTTGTTTGACATGGGTAGAGAGGATGCCCTGATGGCTCGCAAAATTACCAAGCGTCAGCAGCAAATTTACGACTTCATCAAGGAATATCAGCAGGAGAAAGGTTATCCGCCCAGCGTGCGCGAGATGGCTTCTGCCGTGGGCCTTTCCTCCCCTAGCACCGTGCACGCCCATCTATCTGCCCTGGAGGCGCGCGGGCTACTCAAGCGCGATGCCACCAAACCGCGCGCCCTGGAACTCTTTAACGAGGACGGTTCCTCTGTCTCAATTTCTAAATCTGACGAACCCACCGCACCTCGCGGAACGGTCTCGCTACCGCTCGTTGGTCGCGTCGCGGCTGGGATTCCCATTCTGGCCGAGCAGAATATAGAAGACACTTTTACTATCCCGACCGAAATCGCCACTGATCAGGGCTCCTTTATCCTTGAGGTGCATGGGAGCTCAATGATCAATGTCGGCATCTTCAATGGCGATTACATCATCGTCCGTGAACAAAAGAGTGCCATGAACGGCGAAATTGTCGTGGCCATGATTGATGGTTCAGCGACCGTCAAGACATTCTACAAGGAGCAGGGACGCGTACGCCTGCAGCCAGAGAATGACACCATGGAGCCTATCTATGCAACGAATCCCGTTATCTTGGGCAAAGTCGTCGGCTTGATGCGCCGGTTCTCGTAATGCAAAAACGCATCACCATCTTTGATACCGTCCGCGGGTTTACGATGATTTCAATGGCAGGTTTTCACGCTTGCTACGATCTCGCCTACCTGTACGGTTGGGATATGCCCCGGTTTACCCAGACTGTCTTTCAAGACATCTGGCGCGCCAGCATCAGCTGGGTATTCTTGTTTATCGCGGGTTGGATGTGCACTCTTTCGCGCAACAATATCAAACGTGCCGCCAAATACGCCTTAGCAGCACTCGTCGTCTGGTTGGCAACAACACTTGTCTCAGTAGACGATTCGGTTAATTTTGGCATCATCTACTGCATGGCCGCATGTACCGGCATCGTGGCGTTGACCGATCCCGTCCTTAAGAAGATATCGGCGAGATGGGGCATGTCCCTATGCCTTGTGTTGTTCGCCCTCACCTGGAGCATCCCCAAAACGATCTACCCTGTCCCCTACCTGGCGTGGCTGGGATTTCCGAACCCTGGGTTTGTTTCAGGTGATTACTACCCCATCATCCCGTTTATCTTTATGTATCTTGCAGGATACTTCGCCGCACATATAGCGCAGGGAATCGATAAAACCGCCCCAATCTGGGCCTACGCCAACCCCCTGCCGGCGCTCGCCAGCCTTGGACGTCATGCACTCCCCTTTTATCTGCTGCATCAGCCCATCATTCTGGGCATTTTGGAGCTCGTCTACTCGGTGCGATAACGCTCGAGCCGCGGCGCGATACGGGCCGGAAGCTTCGCCACAATACGAACGCCGTCCTCAAGATATTCCTCGTGCAAAAGGGTTCCCTGCTCATGCACCAGCGTAATGAGGGCGCCCTCGCGATACGGGATATCAGCAGAGAGCAACACATCGGTAGCAGCCGCCTCACGAGCAATACGGTCGACAAGATCGTCGAGTCCCTCGCCCGTCTGGGCCGAGAACAGCACGGCCTCGGGATAGCGACGACGGAAGCTCAGTCGATCAACGCTATCGAGAAGATCGATTTTATTGAATACGGTCAGCGTTAAACGCTCTCCAGCGCCGATCTCATCAAGCACGCGGTCGACAGCCTCCAGCTGTCGCTCATAGTCCTCGTCAGACGCATCTACGACTTTGAGAATTAGATCGGCACCCAACACCTCGGACAGCGTCGATTTAAAGGCATCGACCAAACCATGCGGCAGCTTTTGAATAAAGCCGACGGTATCGGTGATAGTCATGCCGCGACCGCCGGGCAGGTGATACGAACGCGTCGTCGGGTCGAGCGTAGCAAACAGCTTGTCCTGCGAAAGTACCGTAGAGCCGGTCAGGCGATTGAGCAACGTCGATTTACCGGCATTGGTATAACCGGCTAACGCGACGCGAAACGCCGGTGACTCAATGCGACTCTTGGACTGGACATCGCGACGCTGTTCAACCTGCTTAAGCTCACGACGAAGCGCGGCAATCTTATTGCGAATCAAGCGACGGTCAACCTCGAGCTGGCTTTCACCCTGGCCAAAGCGCGAACCGATGCCGCCGCGCGTCTGCTCCTTGGCAAGATGGCTCCACATGCCACGCAGACGAGGCAACAGATATTGAAGCTGTGCCAGCTGTACCTGTAGGCGTCCCTCACGCGTCTGAGCATGCAGGCCAAAGATATCCAAGATAAGTGCCGTACGATCGATAATCTTTACCGGCTCGCCCACGGCTTTCTCCAAATAGGATTGCTGCGAGGGCGTCAGGTCGTCGTCAAAGATAACAACATCGGCATCCATGCGATGCACCAGGCCGCACAGCTCTTCAACCTTACCGGAACCGATAAACGATTTAGGATACGGCTTTACCAAACGCTGAGACAAGCGCGCCACGCACCGGGCACCAGCCGTATGGGCAAGGCGCTCCAGCTCGTCAAGCGATCGGTCGAGCGGCCATGCATTGTCGCGCCATTCAACACCAACCAAAATGGCACGCTCGGGCTCGGGTGCCGTGGAAACAAGAGGAAAACGAGCCATTAGACAGCCTCAATACGATGCAGGATGTCCTCAACGACCTCATCGATCGTAAACTCGTCCATATCGAACCACACGATACGGTCATCGCGTTTAAACCACGAAAGCTGACGCTTGGCATAGCGACGCGAACGCATCTTGATGAGTTCGCGAGCCTCATCCATAGAAATCACGCCGTTAAAGGCATCGATAATCTCTTTATAGCCAATCGCCTGCATCGAAGTCAGGGCATCTGCCAGCCCCTGGTCCATAATACCGCGAACCTCATCGACAAGGCCCTGCTCAAACATCAGGTCGACGCGCAGGTTAATGCGCTCGTAGAGCATCTCGCGATTACGCGTCAGACCAAACCACAAAGCGTGATAATGCTCGCGCGGAACACTAAACTGCGACTTTTGCTGCGCGTAGGACACTCCATCATCGTGCATTTCGAGAGCGCGAATCACGCGGCGAACATTATGGGGGTGGATGACCGCAGCGGACTCGGGGTCGCGCTCGGCAAGCAGGGCATGCAGTCCCTCCTCGCCAATACGCTCGGCAAGCTCCTGATAGCCCGCACGGCGATCGTCCTCAAGTTCACCCGAGGGAAAGTCCATCTCATCGAGGGCGGCCTTGAGATACAGCCCCGTACCCCCGCAAAACACCGGCAGGCGGCCCTCGCCAAGCAAGCGCTCAACATGCGCGCGAGCGTCAGCCTGATAAAGCGCAGCAGAATATGCCACACCCGGCTCTACAATGTCGACGAGACGCAGCGGCGCCGTACACTCATCGGGCGCCATCTTTGCGGTACCGATATCCATGCCGCGATAGATTTGCATCGCATCGCACGACAGCACTTCGGACGAAAGACGAGCTGCCAAACGATCGGCAACATCGCTCTTACCAACCGCCGTCGGACCGACGATCGCAACGGCGGAAAGACCTGCCCCGGGAGCAACCATTAGCGCGGCTCGCCCACAACGGAGCCAGACAAATACCAGGTCTTGGCAACGTCAACGTCAACATCAACGATCTTGCCAACAAGCTGGTCGATGCTGTAACCCTCTGGGATAGGCGCATGCACGGTCTGATTCTTGGGACTCTTGCCCAGTAGCACCGCGTCATTCTTTTTGCTCGTTCCCTCAATGAGCGCCGGAACCACAGTATGAAGCTCACCCTGGTTATACTCGTGTGCCGTGGTCTCGATAACCTTAACCAGGCGGTTGAAACGCTCGAGAATAACCTCATGCGGCGTAGGATCATCAATCTCGGCGGCCGGGGTACCGGCGCGCTTGGAATAGATGAAGGTATAGGCCTGAGCATAGCGGACCGTCTCGGCAAGTGAGAGCGTCTGCTCAAAGTCATCTTCAGTCTCGCCCGGGAAGCCAACGATAATGTCGGTCGAGAGCGCGATGTCGGGCATGCGGTTGCGAATGCGATCGACCAGGCCCAGATAGTCCTCGCGTGTATAACGGCGATTCATCTCTTTGAGAATCCGCGTCGAACCTGACTGAACGGCCAGGTGCAGCTGCGGCATAACGGCAGGCGTCTCGGCCATGGCGTCGATGGTCTCGGGCAGCAGGTCCTTGGGATGCGAAGACGTAAAGAAGATGCGCTCCACACCCGTATCGCCCACGGCACGCAGCAGATCGGCAAAACGCGGCTTGCCAAACAGATCGCGACCATATGAATTAACGTTTTGGCCTAGCAGCGTAATCTCACGCACGCCCTGGCGCACCAAACCGGTCACCTCGTCGACAATCTCCTCGAAGGGGCGGCTCTTTTCGCGACCGCGCACGTACGGCACGATGCAGTAGGTGCAGAAGTTATTGCAGCCCGTCATGATGGGCACCCAAGCGTGATACTGGGTCTCTCGATGCCACGGCATGCTCATGGCATCCGTATCCTCATGCTCATTGGTGCGGATATGACGCTTGCCGTCCAGGAACGCCTCGGCAATGAGCTCGGCCACATGTGCGATGGAATGCGTGCCAAAGATGACATTGACGTTATCGACGTTGGTGAGCAGACCCTCGCCATCGCGCTGCGCGATGCAACCACCAACGGCAACCACGCGCTTGCCCGAAGGCGAAGGCGGCAGGCTTTTGCAGGAATTACACTGACCGTATAGGCGAGTATCGGCGGCCTCGCGCACACAGCACGTCATGAACACAACGATATCGGCATGCTCGGGATCGAGCGCTATGAGGCAGCCATACGAATCAAGCAGACCGCTCACACGCTCGGAGTCGTGCTGATTCATCTGACAGCCAAAGGTGCGGATAAAGTAGGTTTTACCGGCAAGAATATCGCGTACGGAACGCTGGTCCATGTGCATAAGTCCTAACGATGGGGAGCGAAACGAGGCAAGCAGAAGCTATGCCACAGGCTTAACATCATCCATGACGACGTTATCCATAGCAGCTCGATTGATTTGGTGAACGTAGATAGAAAGGCGGATGGCCGTGCGCGACTCCCCGTTAATGAGGATGTCGGAGAACACGGGCGCGCAGGAAATATCAAAACCGGTTGGAATCAAAAAACCGCGCGCGATAGCCACGGCCTTAATGGCCTGGTTGACAGCACCGGCGCCGACACACTGGATGTTGACGGGTACACCATCCTTGACCATGCCGGCGATGGCGCCGGCAACGGACGCGGGCGATGATTTGCTTGATACCTTCAGGCAATCCATGAAGAAACTCCTGCGTTTAAAAGTACGTTTTAACTGCAATAACTTTATCGTACCGAGTGGACTCGGTAAAGGCACTATTCCTCTTTGGCAAGATCGAAGGTCACGGTGATTCGATCACGCGAAACGCGAATCTTAGGGTCGCCGCAAAGGTTGAGATAGTACCGGGCGGCAAGGTCATTAAAGTCGCGCTCCACAGCACGCGAAAACTGTGCCATGTCATCCTTGGCAATACGTAGCCCGCGACGATCCTTCGCGAGATCGACAGGAGCCGGCGCATGCGAGGACGAATCACGCTCGCGCAGCAGACGCGCGGTCACACCGCGAACGGGCTTAATCTGCCCTGCCAAAATGCGATGTGCCGTGCGCTCGGACATCTCAAGACCCAAACCCGAGCAAATACGGATAAAGTCCTCGGCATCGGAGGCAAGGCCTAAACGGTCGACAACTGGAAGCTCGCTCTCGTCATCAATGAACAGGAGACGCGACGTATCGAGCCGACTTGACGCCTGAGCATAAAGGGTCGCGGCAATCTCAGACGGAGAACCAAGATAGACATCGCAACCACGCAACTCCTCGAGCGCAAACTCACAAGCAGCGCGAATAATATTATGCGGACCGCGAGCACAGACATAACGTCCGTCCTCATCCTTGACAGCCTGGGGCCAGCTGGACTGATCGGCACGCTCACTGAGGCGGTCGGCCGCAACGCTCACCTTAAAGGCCGAGCCAAGATCGACACCTGACGTGACCACACGGGCCTCATCGGTGTTCTGCTTGATCGAAAACAATGCCATGCCACGACCGTGAACGCCCCAACGGTCCATCTTCATGCTCTCGAGCTTGGAGGTGACGCGGGCATCGAAGATTCGCTCTTGCATATCCTGTGGAACGCCCGAACCGTTATCCAGAAAGACAAGCGTGCGGACGCCATCTTCCTTGGTCGTGGCGAGATAGACCTTGTCGGCGCCAGCATCGCGAGCATTACGGAGCATTTCGATGACGATATCCTCGACATGCTGAATGTCGTGCTTTGCCTGGCGCCGCTCGGCCTCCGAAACGCGGAGGCGGACATACCCCTCGCCAAGGTTCTCCTCGACGCGAAGGTTGCCCTCCCCCGACATCGACGCGATAAATGAGATGAGCTCGTTCGCGTCGCTCATGTTATTTAGCGATATCGACAGCGCGGCTCTCGCGAATCACGACGACGCGCACCTGACCGGGATACTCCATCTCTTCCTCGATCTGATGGGCGATATCGTGAGCCAGGACCGTGGACTGGGCATCGGAGATCTTGTCCGGCTGAACCATGACGTGGACCTCGCGACCAGCCTGCATGGCATAGGTACGCTCGACGCCTTCATGGGAGTTGGCGATCTCCTCGAGCTTCTCGAGACGCTTGATGTAGTTCTCGGCAGACTCGCGACGGGCACCGGGGCGAGAAGCAGAGACAGCATCAGCGGCCTGTACCAGGACATCGAGCACCGTGTTAGGGTCGACATCGGCATGGTGAGCCTCGATAGCATGAACGATAACGGGCTTCTCGCCATAACGGCGGGCAAGCTCGGCGCCGATGACGGCATGCGGGCCCTCGACGTCGTGGTCAATTGCCTTGCCCAGGTCGTGCAGCAGACCGGCGCGCTTGGCGGTCACAACGTCCAGGCCAAGCTCGGAAGCCATCACGCCGCACAGGTCAGAGACTTCGAGGGAGTGCTGAAGCACGTTCTGACCAAACGAGGTACGGTAGCGCAGGGCACCAAGGGTCTTGACGATCTCGGGGTGCAGGTCGTGAATGCCGGTATCGAAGGCAGCCTGCTCGCCAGCCTCGCGCACGCGCTGCTGAACCAGGTCGGCAGCCTTGTGATACATCTCCTCGATGCGGGCGGGGTGAATGCGGCCGTCGGCGATGAGGTTCTCGAGGGCAACACGGGCGGTCTCACGACGGACCGGGTCGAAGCTCGAAAGAACGACGGTCTCGGGCGTGTCGTCAATCACGAGGTTGACGCCGGAAACCTGCTCGAAGGTCCGGATGTTGCGACCCTCGCGACCGATGATACGGCCCTTGAGGTCATCAGAGGGAATGTGCACGGAGGTAACGGTGACCTCGGCTGTGTGGTCGGCAGCGCAGCGCTGAATCGCCAGGGACAGAATCTCCTGGGCGGTCTTGTGGCACTCGGCGCGAACCTGCTGCTCGGACTCGCGAATGATCGTGGCGGCCTCGTGGGTGACCTCGCCGCGAACCTTATCGAGGAGCTCCTTGTGGGCATCCTCGCGGGTCAGGTCGGCGATACGCTCGAGCTCGGAGGTCTGCTTGGCGCAGAGCTCCTCAAGCTCGCGGGAGCGCTTCTCGACCTGACCGGCCTGGCTGGACAGCTGGTGCTCACGCTTGTCGAGAGCGT